>CAYWTU010000008.1:0-17536 GCA_964461275.1 uncultured Pirellulales bacterium
TAAACTCTGGGTGCACGCGCGGCCGTGGTCACCAACCACCCGCTGGACGGTTCTGGGAACTGTCCTGTGCGACGAGTTGTCCCGCGGCGCGCACTAGCGCTACCAAACCGCCGGGCAATCTCAGGATTTCTGGAGCAAAGCGAGCTTCAAACCGGTGCGAACTTCAAACCGGTAAAACCAACGGACCAAAAGGCCGGGCTGAAAAAACCTGAACTGCAAAAACCTGAACTGCGGTCGCTAACACCTGTGTGGCTGAACATATGGGTCGCTGAGACCCCGGAAATTACGACGGTCAGTTTAGCGAATACGGCAGAAATGGCAACCCCCGGGCGCCCATCGAATTAAACTGGAAGCGTAGGAAACACTGACCATTGACGGTACTGACCGAATGGCTGGGCAGTCGAAGCAACGGTCTTCGTCGGGTTGGAACAATAAGGCAACGGACAGCTAGAGGCAACGGAAAGCAGTAGGGTACGGACGATGTTGGTGCTCTCTCGGAAAAAGAACGAAAGTATCGTCATCAACGACGATATCACGATCGTGGTTGTGGAAATCCGCGGCGACAAGGTGCGCCTGGGCGTGGAAGCGCCTAAGGAAGTGCCGGTGCATCGCCGCGAGGTGTACGACGCGATTCGCCGTGGCGAATCGGCCGACGCCAAGCCGGCCGCCGACGCAGCTAATTCAGGCGACGCCTAAGCTCCGCCGGTCGAGCCGCCTGGTCCTAGTCGGCCCAGACCCCGCGCTCGGTCTCGGAACATCAAGTCATCGAAGCCGTCCAACTCGGGCGGCTTTTTTTCCGCGCCCGACGTCTGTGAATCGCCAACCAACGTGTTGGACAGAAGCCTAAGGGTCAACCCCTTCGGCTCGCGGATCAAGTCGAACGAGTAACGGACCCCCTTCTCCAAGGCGGCGCGCCGGCCTTCGTGTCCGGGGCGTTACGGGGTTTCGGCCGCGAGGAGCACCTGCGATTCCTGCGGACCATCGTCATCGTCTAGGCCGTCGATCACCTGCGGCTCGATCACGCGCATGGTCTTCCAGCGACCTTGCACGAACCTCGCGCCGTAGACCACGCCCATCGCCAGGATCCACAACAGCAGCGCCGACCAGGCGAACATCAACCGGCCGCCGCCCCACACGACGCCGCCCCAGGTTGCGGCCACCATCAGCACGGCCAGGCTAGCGGAGGTGTAAAACACGAACCACGTGTCCCCGGCCCCTTTGATGGCGCAGACGAAAATCACGTTGGCCATGTCGAACACACAGTAGCCCGCCACGAACCACAGCAGGACCACCGTAAGTTCCCGCAACTGGCGAAACGTCTCGGCGTCCATCTCACCTCGATAGGGCCCCAGGAACCAATCGGGAAACAGCACGTACACAGCGCCCATCGCCAACGTGTAGGCCGTCGCCAGCCAGAACGTGGACCAGGTGGCCCGCGCGGCCAATTCGGGGCGGTCTTCGCCGAGATGTTGTCCCACCATGGTCATCACCGCGATCCCGCAGCCCCAAATGGGCATGAACGCCAAGTTGTTAATGTTGAACGCCAGGTTCGACGCAGTCAGCTCCAACGCCCCGAGCCGACCTACCACCAGTAGGAATGTGGTGAACGTGCCCAGGTCCAAAACGAACTGCAAGCCGTGCGGACTGCCAAAGCGCAACAAGCGCCACGTCAGCGGCCAGTCGAACCGCATGCCCGAGATCACGCCGTACCGCGTGCGGTTGTCACGCCGCATCATCAGCGCCAGGTAGATGCCTGTCTTGGCCCACAGCGCGACAACGGTGGCCCAGGCGGCGCCGTCCATGCCCCATTCGGGAAATCCCCAATGGCCAAAGATCCAGGCGTAGTCCAAGACCACATTGATCAGCGCCGCAATGGTGTCCACCACCATGACGGTCCAAACGTGTCCCCGACCGGTAAAAAAGCTCGACAGCGCCGCCGAGATGACGATGGAACTGGCGCCGTAGGACATGATGCGGTAGTAGATGACCTCCAGCGGGACCACGTCGGCGGGGTGACCTGCCCAGTTGAAGATTGGCTCGGCCAACGGAATGGTGGCCATTATCAGGGGAAAGGTCAAAACGCCCAGCCAGACCCCTTGCCAGGTGACCAAGCCGATACGCTGGGGTCGTCCGGCGCCGTGGTATTGCGCCACAAAGGTGTTCACGTACGAGGCCAGCCCCATGAAGAACACCACAACTTCCAGGTTCAACATGCCGGCGGGAAACGACGCCGCCATGGCCTGCGGCGAATACCACAGCAGGAACATCCGGTCGATGAATTGCATCAGGGTCCACGACGACGTGGAGATCACCAGCGGAAACGCCACGGCCAGCGCCTCGCGAAAGCCGGCGGGACGATCCCAGTAATGCTTGCAGGTTCGCCACATCGAAGACCATCCCCTGACCACCGACGCGCGGAAATCTTTGACCAAATCGATCGCGCCTGGCAAAGAAGCGACAGCCGCCACCGATCCCCGTGGGGCCGCGACCGACGCGCAAGGATACCTGCCCCCCCGCGGATCGGACAGGCTAAATCGCCGCCAGGTTCGCCGGCCAAGGAAGTTGGTTCCGCCGTCCTCCGCGGGCGATTTCGGCGAGGACTGGCGTTATCGCTAGCTGGGGGGTAAGAAAACAGATCAATACACCATCCAAATGCACTGGCGCGGTCGACGCAGCCGGTCAATAAACAGGAGTCACCGACAATGGACGAGCGGTTGGACTTGAATCGGCGAGACTTTGGCAAACTGGCTGGCGCGGCACTGGCGGGCATGGCGGCAGCCACGGCCGGCGGTTGTGGTCCTGCGGCCACGGCGACGGGCGATGCGCCGGCCGCTCCCACTGCCGAAGCGCCGGCCGACGCCCCGGCCCCGGCCACTGAAAACAAACTGGCGTTGCATCTCTGCCGCGGACTCAATGAATGCAAGGGCCAGGGGCAGGGCGGCGACAACGACTGCGCCGGCAAAGGCAATTGCGCCACCGTGGCCGAACACCTTTGCGGCGGGCAAAACGACTGCAAGGGCTGGGGCGGCTGCGGCAGCAACCCGGCCGAGAATGATTGCAAGGGGATGGGGCACTGCGCGGTGCCGCTGATGGACTCGGCCTGGAAAAAAGTCCGGCAGAAATTCGAGAAACAGATGGCCGACAAGGGCGTGAGCGTTGGCGCCGCGCCGCCCAAGAAATCTTAGAGTCCAACACAACCTCCTCGGTGTGTTGGAATCAACGGGAGTTCGAGGGCCGTTGTCGGGCTGTTTGGCGGCCACTGAACGTCCGACTCGTCCGCGGCCAGGGGACACCCAACGGTGGAATCTGCGATGCGATTGCCCATGGCGCGCGACCGCGACTCGGCTCAGCTCGACGTCAAGATGACGCCGATGATCGACGTCATATTCTTGCTGCTGACGTTCTTCATCTGCACCACCAGTTTTCGCGCCGCCGAAGAAGCCTTGCCGACCAACTTGTTGGGATCGGGCGCGGGCCCCGTCGAGTTGCCCCCCGACCCCGAGTTGGAGGAACTCGAGGAGATCGTGGTCCGGGTGCTGTGGGAAGGCGACCAGCCGTTATGGCACATCAACGATCAGCGCCTGGCGGCGCTGGCCGACGTGCGAGGCGTGTTGGCGCCGCTGGCACGCGTGCAGACCAAGTTGCCGGTGGTTTTGCGTGTGGCGGGCGAGGTCCCGCTGGGCACGCTGATTGACGTTTACGACTTGTGCCGACAGCTGGGATTTGAGCGGATTCAATTCGCCGCCGGCAAACAGGCGTAAGCGCGGCGCATGGCCGCGTGAGCGGCGATTTCGTCGCGTGCGAACGGGCCCGGCGCTGGGGAGTCCCACATGCCGCTCATGAATCGTCATCGATTAAAACTCTCAGCCTACGGCGCAACCTGGGCGGCGTTTTGGTGTTTGAGCGCCGCGGCACTGGCCGATGAACCATGGCTGGCCGGCATTCTGACGCGAATCGAAGACTATCGCCGCCGCAGCGAGTTCGCCGAGGCCGAGCGGCTTTGCGAACAAACGCTGGCCGATTCTCAACTTTCCGTCGGTGCGCGGGCGGACGTGGTCTTAGCCTGGTCGCAAACGCTGCTGGAACACGCGCTGTACGGTCCGCCCGGCGAGCGCGACGACCGTTGGCGCCGGGCGCACGAGGCGGCGCGGCGATTCGCCCTCGAGCACCCGCGTCATCCGCAGTTGGTGCAGGTCCAAGTGCAGGCCGCATTGGCAACGTTGGCCCGCGGCGAAACCGTGCGGCAACAATCCGAATTGTCGCCCAACGATCGGGAGTTGGCGGCCGCGGCCCGAGACGCACTTCGGCAGGCTGTTCGCGAATTCCGGGCGCAGGGGGACGCGGTCGATGCGCAGTTGCGCCAGCGGGTTCGCCAACCGCCGGACAAACAGGCCTTGACCGACGAACAACTTGTACACTTGCAACGGCAGATTCAATTGCAGTTGGCCCGCGCGTTGCGCAACCAAGGACAATGCTATGCTGCGCAGTCACCGGAACGCAGCGACGCGCTCGACCAGGCATTGGCGCTAGTGACACCGCTGGCGGCGCTCGACGACCGCTACCCCGTAGCCTGGCCGGCCAGGTTCGAGCAGTTGACGGCGCTGCGGCTCTTACAAGACTTCGCCGCCTGCGGCGAGCGACTGTCGCAATGGGCTCAGCCCGAGCCGCCGGCCGAGTGGGGGCCGCGGCTGCGGGCCGAGGCTGTGCGGTTGGCCCTCGATCAGCGCGACTTTGCCGCTGCCGCCGAACTCATCGAACGGCCGCCGGGCGCCGGTTGGTCGGCGGCGCCGGAATTGGACATGGCGGAGTTGGAGTTATGGTTGGCCACTGCCAGGTCCGCCGACGGCGCGGACCGCAACGCGAAGCTGCCCCCAGGCGACGCATCGGTCTGGCAGGCCAAGGCCAGTCGGGCCGTCGCCCGCATTGAAGCTAGCCACGGTCCGTATTGGTCTGGGCGGGCCGAGTCGCTGCTGGCGTCGGGCGGCACAATCGTCACCGGCGCCATGAGCGGCGAGGCGCTGGCTAAGACTGCCGATGGCCTGGTCCGCGCGGGCCGCTGGGAAGAGGCCTTGGCCGCCTACGACGCAGCGGCCCAGCGGGCACGCGACGCAGGCCAGTCGGCGCTGGCCTTCGACTATTCGTACAAGGCGGCGACGGCCCTGCACGGTCAGAAGTCGCACGCGACCGCGGCCGAGCGTTTCCGTCGGCTCGCCCTCGACCAATGGGATCACCCCCGGGCCGCGGAGGCACATCTGCTGGCCATTTTCAACACCGCGCAATTGCCTGTCGAAGGCACGACCGCGCCCCGGATGATCGCGCTGCTGGAAGAACATCTGCGGCACTGGCCCCAAGCGCCTTCGGCCAGCGAAGTGCGCTGGCAACTGGGCCGGCAGCAACAACGCCAGGAGCAATGGCAAGCGGCCATAGAGGCGTATCGGGGCGTGGCTGCGTCACATCCGCGAGCCGTCGAAGCGGTACGCGCCGCCGGCGACTGCTACAGCCTATGGTTGGCACAGCTCGAGCGCCAAAGCCAGGCCACCGCGGGCGTGGCGGACGCCGCCTGGCAGTATTTTGTAGGTCTGACGCTGGATGATCGCGGGCAGCCACGTGATCGACTTGAACCGCGAGAGATCGCCGCCGCCCGTGCCGCGGCCGAATTGCGGCTGGAGTTCGATCGCCGCGGCGCCGCCAGTGCGCTGGCGCTTTTAGAGCGGGCGATGGCGAACTCGGAGCAAGACTATGCGGCGCTGCTGGGGGTGTGGGTATGGGCCCAAGCGGCGCTGGGGCGCGACGACCAGATTCAAAGCGCTCTACCGCATCTAGCGCAGGCGCCCCCCGACAACCTGCTGACGCTGCTGTCGCGGCTGGACAACGTCTGCGCCGGTTTGCCCGACGACCGGCGAGCGGGCTGCGACATTGCGCGCTTGGAATTGGCACGGCAAACCTTGGCGCGGCGGCAAGAATTGACTGCCGCGCAGCAGCGGGAATTCGATCGGCTCTACGCCCGGGCCCTGGCCAGCGCGGGCCAGACCGAGGCGGCCTCCGCGTATTTCGACAAGCTCTCGGCGGCCCACCCGCGCGACGCATCGATTGTGGCCGAGCACGCCCGATTCTTAAGCCAGCGCAACGACCAGGCGTCGTGGGAGGCGGCACTGGCCAAGTGGCGCCAACTCGAACGCGGCAGCCGCCCCCCTGCCGCACGTTGGTTCGAGGCGAAGTACGAACTGGCCCATTTGCACCTGCGGTTGGGCAACTCCGAACAGGCGGCAAAGATCATCACCGTTACGCGGGCCTTGCACCCCGACCTGGGCGGCCCCGAGTGGAAGGCCAAGTTTCTGCAACTGTTCGAGCGGGTGCAGCGGTGAGAAGACTCTACATCGCCAATACGGCGTCCATCCGCCGGGCGATGTCGGCCAGGCGTTCGCGATCCCCCCCGGGCACTTCGGCCGTCCCCCAACCGCGATAGTCAATCTGGCGCAGCGCCTCCATCACCGCCGGCCAATTGCAGTCGCCCTCGCCGATTTCCGCGTCGAAGCCCTTATACGGCCCCTGCTGGTCGCGAATCTTGCGGCTGTATTCCTTGATGTCGAGCTTCACGATCCGGCGGCCCAAGATTTGAATCCACTGCTCCGGCCAGCCGAAATTCACCACGTTTCCAACGTCGAAGTAAGCTCCGATTGCCGGCGAGTCGAGCTCGTCGATATAGCGGGCCGTTTCCAGGGGGCTGAGCAAGAAACCGTTCCAGACGTTCTCCAGACAAATCGTAACGCCCTGCTCGGCCGCGTAAGGGAGGATTTTTCGCAGTTCGGCCTGCGACCGCTCGTACGCTTGGGCATAGGTGACGTTCGCGTTGACCACGGCCGGAACCAACAAGACCGTCGTACCGCCCATCGCCCGGGAATCGTCGATGGCGGTGCGTAGCGCCGTCAGGCCTTTGCCGCGAATCTTGGCGTCGGGGTGCGAAAGTGTATCTTTCCAATGTGCGCTGTCGACCACTCCGTGAATCGGCAGCCCCGACTCGTCGCGGGCACGCAGCACCTCGTCGCGCGACAGCGAGCTGGGGCTGTCCATTTCCACACCGTCGTATCCCAGTTCCTTGAGCAGCTTGAACTTGTCGAGCACGCTGGCCTGGACCGCCACCATGCCGAACTTCACCGCCTTCTTGATTCGTTTGTCCAAAGTCGGTTCGGCGGCCGGGGCGTCAACAACCGTCGACAGCCCGAACGCGCCCATGGCGGCCATGCCTGCGCCCCACTTGAGAATTTCGCGACGGGAGCAATCTGCGTTGCATGGCATGGCGAGGCCTGTCTAGCGAGTGGCAATGGAAGAAGTTGGTGAATGTTGTGTGACGCAGTGATATAGCGGCTTAGGAACGACCGAAAAATGACTTCCGCAGAATGAATTCCCCTCACCTGGCCTCTCCCAGGGGGAGAGGTGGGAAAAGAGGAAGTTATTTTTTGGTGGTTCCTTACCGGCGCTTCTCGGCGATGCCCCGATAATGCTCGCCGAGAAATCTCGGCGTCTTGGGCATGACGTATTGCTGTAGCTCGGTCAGCGCCAGTCCCGATGCCTGAACCAACTGATCGATCGGCCGGTTCAAGTTGCAACCGACGCCCACGATCCGCTGGAGCGGATTGAGCCGATCTTGCCAGCGGGCCGTGCGAAGATCGGGACTGCGGCCGTGCTCGACGAACAATAGCTTGCCCCCCGGACGCAGGACACGGCGAACCTCCGCCAGCGCCGCCGCTACGTCTTCGATGGTGCAAAGCGTAAACGTCGAAACGACCGTGTCAAATCGTTCGTCCGCAAATGGCAGCCCCTCGCCCGAGCCGCGATGGATGTCGACGGGAAACGCTGCGGCCGCCAACCGCGACTGCACACGATGCGGCAACATTTGGGCGGGGTCGATCACGGCCAACCGCTCGATTGTGGCCGGGTAGTAGGGGAGGTTCAGGCCAGTGCCGAAGCCGATTTCGAGCACCTCTCCGGCGGCAGTGGCCAGGGTTTTCTCCCGCTCTTCGGCCAATTCCCGTCGGCTCATCACATGGTCCAGGACATACGGAAACAGCTTGTCGCGATAGATCGCCATACGGGATTTTCCTGACGGAACTTTGGCAACTTGGGCAAAGGGCCTGTCGACAGTCTATGGGCCACCGAGGCTCGGCAGAAACGTCGCCCGATCGGCCGTTCGGCAACCCGCCAGAGCATCAGCAGAAAAAATGCTTGCAATCCAAATTCGGTCTGGTACTCTCAAACTTGTGGATAGGGCTTCGGTCGTATCCACCGCCTCTGCAGGTCCCTGCCCCGCCTGCAGAGGTTTTTTTATGCGCCGAAGTCGTGCTGACCATGGGGCCAGGTTGGCGTCGGCATCAAGCGGACGCGAGCGTGTCAACGCGTCGCCCGGCCTCTTCAAGAGCTACGCTACGTGTTGACGGCGGCCAAGAGAAACTCCGTGATCCCGGTCAGCGACGCCCCGGGGGTGAACACCTTGGCCACTCCCAACGACTCGAGTTTGGCTACGTCACCCTCCGGTACGATTCCTCCTACGACCACCCGTACGTGCTCCAGTTCTCGAGCCCGCAGTTGATCCATCACCAGGGGGATCAGCGTCAGATGCGCGCCCGACAACAAGCTGACGCCCAAGACGTCGGCGTCCTCGTCGTCGACCGCCCGTACCACCGCCTCGGGCGTCTGCCACAGACCCGTATAGATCACTTCCATCCCCGCATCGCGTAGTGCGCGAGCCACCACCTGCACGCCGCGGTCGTGACCGTCGAGCCCCAGCTTGGCCAACACCACCCGAATCGGTCGCGAGCGAATGACGGTCGACATGATTTCCTTTGGCATAGGAGGAAAGAACGTCCCATTGCGGGACGACGTACCGGGGGCGAGCCTATCCCATGATGCGGGGGGATCGGCCGTGACGCAAGCCGCCGACCGAAGAGTTTACCTTACCGGCGCCTTTCGCCCGTAGAACTCGTATATCGATCCCACCACGCGATCCAAGTCTGCCGCGGAAAGGTCGTGGTAGAACGGCAAGCGGATCAGCCGGGCCGATAGGTCTTCCGTGATAGGAAGTTGGCCGGGTTGGAAACCTAGCCGTCGTCCCATCGGTGACGTGTGCAACGGCACGTAGTGAAACGGCGCCACAATGCGTCGCTCCCACATGAACCCTGTTAAACGAGTTCGCGTTTCCGCGTCCTGTGTGAGGAAATAGCAGATGTGCGAGTTCGACCTGCAATGGGCCGGCGCGCGGCCTAGGGCGATCAACCCTTCATCCTCCAGCGGCTGGAGCGCTGTGCGGTAGAAGCCGTCAATATGACGACGACGTTCGCCAATCAGATCGCAACACTCAAGTTGGGCGCACAAATAGGCGGCGCTGATCTCGCTCAGCACGTGTCCCACGCCAAGATCGACCCACTCATACTTGCCCACGACGCCGCGAAAGAAGTCTTTGCGATTCGTTCCCTTGTCGCGCAGAATCTCGGCCCGGTGAATCAGCCCGGGGTCGTTGATGCACAGAGCGCCGGCCTGCCCCGCCGTATGGTTCTTGGTGTCGTGGAAGCTGAAGATTGCCAGTTGTCCGATGCTGCCCAGGGCGCGGTCCTTGTAAAAAGCGTCGATGCCGTGGGCCGCGTCTTCAATCACCAGCAGGTTCCGCTGCTGCGCGATCCGGCAGAGTTCGTCCATTTCGCAGCCCACGCCGCCGTAGTGGACGGGCACGATCGCCTTCGTACGGCCGGTGACCGCACTGGCGACAAGCCGCTCATCCAGGTTGAGCGTATCCGGGCGGATGTCGACGAACACGAGCTTGGCGCCCAGGCGAAGAAAGGCATTGGCCGTGGATACAAAGGTGAACGACGGCAGAACAACCTCGTCTCCGGGCTGGATGTCGCACAATGCCGCCGCCAGGTCCAAGGCGTTGGAGCCGGACGAAACTAGCAGCACCTCGCCAATCCCCAGGCGCCGCCTAAGGATATCGCAACATCGTGCTGTGAACTCGCCGTCGCCAGCAATGTTGCCTTGCAAGATGGTTTGCCGGATGTACTCCAACTCATTGCCGCTTAGAAACGGCCTGACCAGCGGAATCCAGGGGTTCGAAGGAATCTCGGGACGGGATGACGCGGAAGCAAGTACGTCAGCGGCGGAGGAGTTTCCCGCCGGGCGTTCGTCTGCCGCTGACTCTCTGTATTCGCGCTCGACTCCCATGCCGCCATCATACCGCAACTCCCTGCCGGAGGGGACGCGAACTCGACCGACAGCAGTACCAAGCGCTGAATCCAGCTCGCCGCGAAGGTTGTTCGTCAGACGCTACGATTCGTCGCCATCCACGGTTTCGAGGGCCGCGCGCATATGACGATCGAAATCGAGCCGCTTCAAGGGGACTTGCTCGAAATCCGCTTGGCCCTCGCGAATGCGAATCCAGCTATCCAAGGGGGCCTGGCCAAAGGACTGACGTTCTCCGGAAGTCGGCCACCAGACGTCGATGCCCGCGATTCGTTCCGCGCGGCCCAGGCCCACCTCGAGCCGGTCGGGCACACTCCCGAACCTGGGCACGCAACCCATGGCGTGATGAAAGGTGCGTTCGCCGTCTGGCCCATCCACGCGCACCGAGACCCTCGCTCCGACTCCAAATCGATTCGTGCTCTGGCCTACCAGCGAAATCTTGAGGAACCGGTTCTTGTTGCCGGGGTTGGCGAACAGCGCCGTCGTAAACTTGTCGCCGGTATAGAAGCCTCCCATGTCTGCGTACACGTCCTGGTCACCGTCATTGTCCAGGTCGGCGAAGGAAACGCCGTGCCCCTTCTGCAAGTGCCCGAATCCACCCGCCACGGTCACGTCGATGAAACGCCGGCCGGCATCGTTGCGCAACATGATGTTGGGGACCAAAGTCTCATATTCGGGCCCCCCCGTTCCTAGATAGACGTCCAGGTATCCGTCGTTGTCCAAATCTCCAAAGCAAGACCCCATGGCCAGGTACGGATGATCCAGACCGCACTCGACGGTTACGTCCGTAAACCCCGCGCCACGCTCGTTGCGGTACAAGCGAGGAGCTTCACCGCCGTGGGGTTGTCCGCGGGCGTCACGGACAGCGAACTTCGTATGATCGTCGCCGTCAATGTCTTGCCCGTATGGCACGACCAGCAAGTCCAGCCAACCGTCGTGATTGTAGTCAAAGAACCAGCAGGCAAAGCTCTGCCACGGTCTGGTCACTCCCATTTCCGCGGCTACGTCGGTGAACGTGCCGTCGCCGTCGTTGCGAAACAGGAAGTTTTCGCCATAACGGCGATGATCCCAAAGCGAATGCGATGACACGTATAGGTCCAAGTCGCCGTCGTTGTCGTAATCGCCCGCAGCGGCTCCTTTGACCCAACGGACCAGATACAGTCCTGCGCTGCGCGTCTGATCGGTAAAGGTTCCGTCGCCGTTGTTGACAAAGTATTGCGACGGGAAATCGCCGCGCCCTAATCCGTAGAATTCAGTGGGCGCTTCGTTGCCGATGAACAGGTCCAAGTCGCCATCGTTGTCAAAGTCTCCCCACACGGCGGTTTGCGTCGGATAGGCCGGATAGGCCAAACCGGCCTCGCGAGTGACGTCGCGAAACGTGCCATCGCCTTGGTTGCGCAACAACGAATTTCGAATCCGCCCTTCGAGCCGAAACCACCCCCCACGCGGCACGAAAATGTCCAGCAGGCCGTCGTTGTCGTAATCGACCAGTTCGCAATGCAAACCGCCGAGCTGACCGTGGACACCTGCTTCCTGGGCGCGATCGACGAACTTCCCGTCGTCGCGACCGTGGAACAGCATCAGCGGCTCGAAAGGACCCGATGAAGTGCTGACAAGATCCAATAAGCCATCCTGGTTGACGTCGCCACAAGCCACCCCGCCCGCCACGCTTAGCCGTGCCAGTCCCGCCTCCCGCGCGACGTCGACAAATCGAGGAAAACCCGCGCTCTCGGGCGGCTGGAACACGGGCAATAATTCGTCGGGCGGGACCGAGTTTGGATACTCGCCCAGAATCATGGCCAACACGTTTTCCAACCACGGCAGTCCCTCCGCCTGGGGAGGATTCGTCGCCAGGTAGGCGCGTAGGCTGCGACGCGCTTCTTCGGCAGCATGACGCCGCTGGTGAATTCCGCCGCGCTGAATGGGATAAATGCAGCTGTGCTGGCAGTGCTGGGCCACGCAATTTTGTTCTTCGGCCAATCGCAGGTAGACGGTCATTCGCTGGCGGTGAACAAAGGGCAGCAGATGTCGCTGGTTTGGTTCTTCGGCGATCGCCAACGCTTCGTCAATTGTCTTCACCCCCTCGCCTGTCTCGCCCAATCGGATCAAGTCCGCCGCGATGGCGGTCAGCAGCTCGCAGCGCTCGGTGCGGTCGTCGCCGACCCGTTCCAACCTAGCTCGCAACTCGTCGAGCTGCCGCTGGCCGTGGAACTGATGCGAAGTTTGCACCAATCGCGTGGCGACCTCACGAAATTCCTCGTCTGGCGAAAGGGACGGAAAGCCGTAATCGGGCGACGACAGCACGAGCGCGTTAAAGACGCGAAACGGCGTTTCGATCCAGCAAATCACCGCCGCCACGGCCGCCAGCAACAACGAGAACAACAACCCAGTGCGGACACGACGGCGGGACAGGAGCGGCATGGTGAATCACCTGACGGCAGAGTAGTTCCATTCCATACCATAGTAAGGCGCATCTATCCGGGCAATGACGGCAACGGCGACTGAATCACGCCCTCGGGCGCCGCATCGTGGACCAAGCCGCCACCCGCGACGTGCCTAATGCACATTGTCTAAGAGACGATGGATGTCGGAGACGGTCGGAAGGCCCGGCGCGATCAACAAGACACGGCCTGCTTGATCGACGATTAAAGTCATCGGCAATGCATCCGTTTTCAGACGCTGGCGCAGCAAGCCTTGCAGTGAGGCCAATTGTTCCTCGCTAAGGCGAGGCAGCATCTGGTAGGCGGGTTGCTTGCCGGCCACGTATTGGGCCAGCATTTCCGCCGTGTCGTCGGGATCGACCGGCGCACCATACATTCCCAGCGTCTGGGGATCGAACGACTGGCGCAACTGCGCCACGCGCGGCAAATGTCGTACGCACGACTCGCACCAGGTGGCCGTCGTGGTGACCATCTGCAACTGAGGCGGTGCACTTTGGCCTGCCAGCGACGCCGGGGAAAAGCCGAGCGATTCCGTGAGCGGCGCCGAATTCTCCGCTGCGACGGTCGACGGGTCCGGCGACGGTTTATGCGGAGTGAAATAGTCGCTTTGTAAAAATCCCGTGCCGTCCGGCGACTGGGCGGGATTCTCAAAGCAGGTCAACAGAGTTCCGGCAGGAACTTGGGACACGCTCTGTCGACGCCCCGACGGCCAGCGAATCTCCACGGTGTCCACTTGTTCCACATCGCCCAAGCCGACCAACATGGTCGCGCTGTTCTGCGCGGCGAATCCTTCTCCGCAGCGATGTTCCCGCAGCAACCTGTGCTCGCCCATCGACACGATCACCTGAGCGCCGATTCCGTCGCGCGTCGACCAGTCGCTCGGTTCTGGTTGGCCGTTGCCCCCCACAAACCGAAAAGCGATGACGTGCGGCCGGCCCGACCCCGCGACGCCCAGCTGATTCCGGTGCAACTGCAAGGGAGGACTGTTGGCGTTGACCACGGCCAAGTCAGGCCATCCGTCGCGATCGTAATCCCAATGGGCGAAGCCGCGGCCGTCGCTGGGCGAATCGACCCCGGCGATGCCCGCGACGTCGGTAAATTTTTCGGCGTGACCGCTTAGGAACAGGTGATCGCGCTCTCCGCCGCTGAACGAATAGCGGTACGACTCCACGTTCTTCGGATCGAACCAGTCATCGGGATTGTTCAACCATTTGGGCGTGTTTCTCACCAGTTGCGACGACTGTTCCTCGATGCGCACGACCGTGCGCCAGAACTGGCTTCACAAGTCCAACGGCAACGCAATGGCCGCCGGCGCCGTGTAGTAGCCGCTGGTCACAAACAGGTCGAGATAACCGTCGTTGTCGACATCGACGAATTGTCCGCCCCACGACCAGCCGGCCGCTTCCACTTGTAAGGCCGGAGCGTCGACGCCGGAAACCTTCTCAAAACACTTGGCTTCATTGCGAAACAATGAATTGCCGCCGGCCATCTTGCGAACATCCGCGCCGACGATTCCTTGCAGTTGGCCGGTAATCCTTTGGCCGGCCTTGCTGAACATATTGGAAACGTACAGGTCCTGCTTGCCGTCGTTGTCGTAATCGCCCCAGGAGGCTCCCATGCCAAAACCGATGTCCGCCGTCTTGGTGTCGGCCGTTACATCGGTAAACGTCCCGTCGCCGTTGTTTCGGAACAAGTTGTTGGGCGAGTGATCGTTGGCCGCGTACAGGTCGGGGTCGCCGTCGTCATCGAAATCGCCCCACGTGCTTTGATAGGTGTTGCGCCAAATCGCCACCGTGGCGTCTGGAACCGGTTCGAAACGGCCGCCGCGGTTCGCGAGCAAGATGTTCGGCGGGCCGAAGCGATTGGTGAAGAACCCATGCTCTCCCAATTGACTGGTCCGCCGCCATAACTCCACCGCTTGATCGCGCGGCAAGAAATCGGCCAGCAACGTCTCGATCGCTTGGGAGCCGTCGACGTGGTTCGCGGCATGCCGTCGAAACTGCTCGTCCAGGTCCATCATGACGGAATTGGCGGCATACGTCGAAATGTAGACGTCCAACAACCCGTCCAAATTGAAATCGGCAGCCGCCAATGACGAAACGAGATACGGCAATGGTGCGCCGCACAGTTGCTCGCTGCGATCGACGAACGTCCCGGCCTCGTTGACCAGATACTGCGAACGCTCCAGCGTGCGGCCCAGAAACAAGTCGGAATCGCCGTCGTTGTCCATGTCGGCGAAAATCGCGGACGAACAATGACTGTCGATGTCCAAACCATGCGCGCCCGCGGTCTCAACGAATGTGCCGTCGCCTTGGTTTCGGAGGAGAAGGTTCTTACCCCATTGGTCCATCAAGTACAAATCGTCCCAGCCGTCATGGTCCAAGTCGACAACCGAGACGCCAGGGTGCCGGTCAAACGCCTGATTGTCGAACCATTTGGTGGGGAACGTCGGCTCCTTGGCCGCCACGATTTCCGAAATCGCTTGATCGTGCGGGGACTCGCGCAGTCGCCTTCGTACGGCCGGGTCGGCGACAATTCCTGGCGTGACCTCGCGATAGACTTTGTGCGCGCTCTCGTAGGTCGCCAGTTGCTCGGTCTGCCACGCGACGATCTCCCATCTCCCTTGGTTCAACACCTTCGGGAGCGGTGGACCGTCCGGGGGGGCGGCGTCCGCCTTCCGCCACGTTACGAACTGCCGTCCTTTGATCCAGCACCACGTCTCCTCCCGCGTGCGAGCCAGTCCCTCAAATCCAACCTGCGCCCGCCAAAGGTTTAGCGAATCGTCGGTAAACTCAGCCTTGACGAAATAGAATCTGGCGAACTCAAAGTAGCGCACCCGATCCAGCAGTGGGCGCCACAATGTGAGTTCTGGCTTTTCGATGCGTTGACTCGCTTCCGCTCGCGGCCATTCAACGTTTTCCGCCCCGATGGTCGGCAACCGCTTGCGCGGAGATTGTTCGGTTGGGGGCAAAACGTCCCAAATCTCCACCGCGGGTCCGAACAGTTCTAAAGACGTCGACTCCGGTAGGTTCAGGTTCATGACGCTGGTGGCCAGCTTTGCCAACTGCGGCGTCAATTGCAGAATCAATTCCTCGGAGTGAACCACTCGATCGATGGTTCGTTCCGCTTGGCGCGAGGTTGGTGACGAAAGGCGCTCCAGCCACCACGGTCGGAACAGCGCGACGAAGCCGACCGCAAGCAGGCCGACCACCAGACACCCCATGGCCCCACAACCGCGCCGAAGAGAGGTGCTCGTGCGTGCTCGCCAAAACCGCATTAGTCTGTTCTCAGGAAGGCGAACCAACTAGTCTGGCCCGAGGGCGCCCTGGACGAGCCACAGCCATGGTGCGCCGCGGAGCGTCAGACGACCCGTTGGCGGCGCTGTCGTGCGTTATCTCGGCATTATATTGCCGCGGGTACGCTGATCGCAACAAGCCCCTGGGCGAAAGTCCACCCGTTGCCGGGCGCGGGCAGGCCCATCGATGAAGCGTCCGAACCGACAAGAAGCCGGACTTGATTCGCCAACTCGGGGCCGATTCCACTGCCGACCATGGCGACGAATTTGGCGCCTGTGAAACGGTAGGCGAATCGACGGAATGCCGGCCACAACCGTTCGCGTTCCGCCAGGATTCACCAAGACGATCACGATGAACTGAGTGCGTCGCGACGCGGATGGCCGGTTCCGCTGCACGCCGTCGGCGGGGCATTTGTAGGGCCTTATGAAAGGTCTTCTCAGTTCGCTGAAATCGACGAGCGTGCGCGGGCCGTTGGCGGGTGTTCTGGCGGGCACGGATGTGTTTTCGTGAAATCGCGATGATATAATGCTGGTTTGACCTCGCCCGGTTGCGCGCCGGGATCAACTCCACGGGAACGACTGGTTTGGAACGTCCGACGCCGAACCGCGCTGAATCGCCATCTTGGGTCGACGGCGGACCGTTGGAAGTCGATTCCACCGCGCCGCAAACGCTTCCCGAGGCGCTTCTGCGCGCGGCACGGTCGGCAGCCGACATCGTGACGATCGACGCCTCTGGCGCAGCCTCCCAGACGAGCTACGCTCAGTTTCTGATTCAGGCGCGGAAGGTGGCAGGAGCGCTGCGCGCTGCGCGGATCGGCGTAGGCGACAAGATCCTCCTGCAGCTCGACGACCCCGGCCGTTTCTTGCCAAGCTTATGGGGCTGCTTGCTGATCGGTGCGACTCCGGCGCCTTTCGCCGTGGCGCCAACCTTGGAGGCCGGTCAAATCGCCTCCGAGAGGCTGACGCGAGTTTGGAACCTGATGGGGCGGCCGGCGTTGCTGACGGACAGCGCCCAGAGCGGCGCCTTGCGCCGGTGGGGCGACCGACAGCCGCAGTCGCCGCGGACGTTGATCTACGAGGACTTGGCCGTCGCAGGCCCCATCGAGCGCGACCACGCGCCGGGGGGCGACGATGCTGCGCTGCTGCTGTTCACCTCCGGCTCCAGCGGCGTCCCCAAGGGAGTGTCTCTCAGCCATCGGAACCTGCTGGCGATGGCGGCGGGCACTGCGGCGGCCAACTCTCTGGGGTCGAAAGACGTGACGCTCAATTGGCTCAAGCTGGACCATGTCGGCGCGATTGCATTCCTGCACGTGCTGCCCGTTTTCCTCGCCAGTTGTCAGGTCCACGTGGCCACGCCCTATATCTTGGAAGCGCCGCTTCGTTGGCTGGACTTGCTTGCTCGCCACAGGGTTTCTGTTTCTTGGGCGCCCAATTTTGCCTTCGACCTGATCAATCAGCGCCTGGAGAAAACCGACTCGGCAGGCTGGGATTTAAGCCGCGTGAGGATGCTCGTCAGCGCCGGCGAACCGATCCGCCCTTCAGTCCTGAATCGCTTCTGGCGTCGCTTGGCCGC
>CAYWTU010000009.1:0-17350 GCA_964461275.1 uncultured Pirellulales bacterium
CAGGTGCTCTGCCCGGCCTGCGGGCATTCGACGCTCAATTCCGCCCATGCCCCGCAAAGCCCGCGAAGACCGGTTCCCTTGGTAGTCCGCGTTGCCGCTGCTGTGCTTGCTATGATCGCGACGGTGGGCGTGGTGTTTCTGGCCCTTAACATCCGCATGACGGCCCCGCTGGAGAATCAGTGCCGCAACAATCTCCTGGAAATCCATCAGGCCCTGCAGTCCTACCGGGCCGACGCGGGTTGCCTACCGCCGCGCGTGATTTACGACGCGGCCGGGCAACCGTTGCACAGTTGGCGAGTGCTGTTGTTGCCGTATGTCGGCGGCGAGCATGTGGTCGAACGGTATCGGTTCGACGAACCGTGGGACAGCGAGCACAACCGTCAACTCTCCGACGAGATGCCGACCGTCTACGGTTGCCCAGCCAGCCCCGAACACCAACGATATCACACCAGCTACGTCGCGGTGGTGGCCGACGGGCTGAGTTTCGATGGCCAGCGCGCGTCTCCGAGCGGCCCGCCAGATCCGACGGAGACGATCGTCGTCGAAATGGCGCCCTCCGAAGTTCACTGGATGGCGCCGGTCGATCTCTCCGCGGATGAGTGGGCCCGGGCTGTTAACGACGCCAGCGGCCCCAGCGTCTCGAGCTTCCACAAGGACAAGGCGCATGTGCTGGCGGCGGACGGCACGGTGCGGACGCTAACAGCGGGTGAGCGTGTCGCAGGCCCGCCGCCGGGTCCGTGAACGGCTGACCGTGGCTTCGCGCCATCGTCCGGGCCTAAGGTCGGCCACGGTATAAACAGACCGGTAGCCACACCAGAGGTGGGATGCACCTCGCCCGGCATGGTTCAAAACTTGCCTGGATAGGCGAATAACCCGCCAGACCACCGGCCCGCCACATGCCCATTTTTTTGGGAGACGTGCGGCGCGGTCCGCAAGATTCGCCGCCGCGTGGCAACTTCCCCTGTGATCGATGGATAAACCACCCCCCCGAACCCCTGCCGCAGCGGATGGTCGGCTAGGCGTCGATTGGCAGGCGGCGCTGGCCGAACACGGCGGTTGGCTGCGCACGGTGCTGGCAGCGCGGCTCGGCGATCGGCATGCCGTGGACGACGTGATGCAGGAGGTATCGCTGGCGGCCGTTGCGCAAAAGGCGCCGCTGGCCGACCCGACCAAAGTCGCCCCATGGCTGTATCGCCTGGCAGTGACGCAAGCGCTGATGTACCGCCGCAAGCTGGGGAGGCAGCGCAAGCTGGTCGATCGCTTCGTCGAGCGCACGCAGCCCGGCGAGGCTGATCCGCAGGCGGCCGATCCGCTCGACTGGCTGCTGGCCGATGAGCGCAATCGAATGATCCGTCGTGCGATGCAGTGTCTGCCGCGGCGCGACGCTGAGATATTGCTGTTGAAGTACGCCGAGAACTGGAGTTACCACCAAATTGCCCACAGGCTGGGAATGAGCCACAGTGCGGTCGAGGCCCGGCTGCACCGCGCCCGCGGCAAGCTACGGGAACAACTCGCGTCGGCCGGCGTGACAGCGTCCCTGTCGGCTTGAACCGTACCTTTCAAGATAACGCCTTTCATAACACGACCATGATTCACGCGTCCGATCCATTGCCGAACGAATCGAACCTGGACTTGGCCCAGTTGGACCGCCTGGTGGACGGCGAACTGTCGGACGACCAGCGTCGAGCGGTGGTCGAGCAACTTGAGTCGGCCCCCGGCGGCTGGCGTCGCTGTGCCTTGGCGTTCATGGAGGCTCAATGCTGGCGCCAGGGATTGCGGACCGCGCTTGAAGAACCTGCAACCGTACCTGCCCAAACCGGCGCTGCGTCATCCGGCGCGGCCCAGCCGACGACCGCGTCGCGCGAACATTTTCGAGCGACCTTTGGCCAAAATCTATGGGAACAGGGACTGATGCTGGCCGCCAGCTTTATGGTGGCGTTCACGTTGGGCATCGCCGCCCGGAGTTGGTTAACCTCCTCGCCGCCACCAGGAAATTCTCAGATGGCGGTGACGCCGTCGCAGGCGGCTGGCCCAGGGTTGGAAAACGAACTTCTGGCGGCAGGCTCCGGGTCGTCGGCCGAGGGGCTTGTAGCAGACAATGCCCCGCGACAAGTGGTCCTGAAATTTGCCGGTCAAGATGCCGAAAGTGCGGGCATCCCGTTGCCGGTATTGGGAGTTGACGATCTGGCGCGGCAATGGCTCGACGGCGACGACCCGTTGCCGTCCGAATGGGTCAAGCAGCTCGCCCGCCAGGGGTTACGACTCGAGCGCGTACGCGACTTGGCGCCGATGCGGCTCAACGACGGCACTCCCGCCGAGGTGCCGGTCGAGCGCTGGCAAATCCGTTACGTCGGAAACGACTATCAGTAGTCTTTTAGAGTCAAATAAACAAACTTCACGGCTCGCTGGAATCAACGGGAGTTGAGGTGTGTTGTCCGTATGTTTGGCGGCCTGTTCGTTCGAACTGTACGGGACGTTGGCTGCGACTTCGCTTTAGCTACTCCGTCATGAAAGGAATTCCTATGAATACCCAACAATGGTTGCGCCACGCAGGATGGATGGCTGCCGTCGTCGGCGTGCTGGCGTCGGGCAGGATGCTGCACGCACAGCAAGACGAACTTCCACAGCCGGCCGAGCCAGCGGCGCCTGCGCAGGCGGCCGAACCGACCCCGCCCGTCGAACCGACGCCCCCCAAGCCGCCGCGGCGGGCCCGCTATTGGCTGGGACTGGGTTGCGTGCCGGTCGACACGCAGCGACGCGCCGAGTTAAAGCTCGAGGCGCAACACGGCCTGGAGATTGGCGATATTGTTCCCGAAAGCCCCGCTGCCATGGCGGCGCTGAAGCCGGGCGACGTGATCCTCGAGGCGGCTGGCAAGCCCATGTCCGACGTAGCGCAGTTGATCGAGGCGGTCGATGCGACCGAAGGTAAGCCGTTGACGCTGTTCATTTGGAGCGACGGTCAGGCCAGAAACGTCGAGGTCACTCCCGCCGAACGGCCGGCGCCCCGGCGCGGTCCAGGCCCTGGCGGACCGCACGCCCCGCGACCCGAAGGCTGGGGGCGCTTCTTAGAGCATCTGCCTGGCGGGGTAGAACTGGGCGAATTCTTCGGCGGGCCCGACGGCCATCGCAGATTCATGTGGCGGTTCGGGCCGGGCGTGGTGTTGGGTGGCGAGAAGTTTCCCGACGACCTGCACATCAAGATCGAGAAGCATGGCAACCAGCCGGCAAAGGTTGAGGTGCAGCGGGGCGATCAAAAATGGGAGCTGACCGAAGAAGACCTCCAGAAACTACCCGAGGAGATTCGCCCGCACCTGGAACGAATGCTCGGCCGCTCGCCGTTGTTATTGGGCCACTGGAACGAAGAAGAGATTGAAGAAAACGTGCGGCGCGGAATCGACGAAGGCGCTCGACACGGCGCCGATTGGGCTCGCGACCACGCCGAGCGAGCTCGCGATGAGGCCGATCGTCTGGCCCGTCAATACGGCGACCGGGCCCGCGACGAGGCCGAACGCGCCGCCGATGAGTTCGGTCGTCGTGCCCGCGACTGGGAGCGAGCCCTGCGGCGGCGACTGGAACGGATGCGTCCGCCGCACGCGCCGGAACATGACTCGCCTGCCGGCGATGGGCCCCATCCGGATGGTCCTCCGCGCCCCGATGCGCCTCCACGGCCCGAGGGGCCCCCACCCGGCGCCGGCCCAGACGGCCCCGACCCGCTGGCGGGGCTCGACCGTATGATTGACGAGCAAATCCGTCGTCGGTTGGAGAAGCCGCTGGCTGACTTGCACAAGCGGCTGGATGACCTGCTCGAGCGGCTGCCGAAATCCGAGACCAAGCCGGACATCAAGCCCGGCAGCGAAGGCGACACGGACGGGCCGCGAATCTAGCCGCTAGTTGCGCATTCGCCTTGCCGCGGCAAGGCGAACCACCTGCGTATGCTATGATGGTCGGCCGCCGGCACAGGGGCGCTGGCGGCCGACCGTTTTTTTTTGCTCGCCGCAGGAGCCGGCCCGCAGGACGCAGTTCACCATGCCCGACGTTCGTTATTTTGTCTTTGATTGCGAGAGCGTGGCCGACGGAAAGCTGGTCTCGCGGCTGCGCTATCCCAGCGAGCATCTTTCGCCCGAAATGGCCGTCGCCAAGTATCGCGCCGAGCTGTTGGCCCAGTACGACAGCGATTTCATTCCCTACACGTTTCAGATCCCTGTGTCGGTGGTCATCGCCAAGGTGGCCGCCAATTTCAAACTCTTGGACGTGGTGGCGCTCGACGAACCGCAGTTTCGGCCGCACATCATCACCCAGATGTTCTGGAAGGGCTGGGAAAAGTACCAGCGCCCCACGCTGGTGACGTTCAACGGCCGTGGGTTCGACGTGCCGCTGTTGGAGTTGGCGGCCTTTCGGTACGGACTGGGCGTGCCGCGCTGGTTCGATCAGGTCAGCAAGAGCTTTGCCCAGCCGCGAAACCGCTACAATATCGAGTCGCACATCGACTTGCAGGAACTGCTCACCAATTTCGGTTCAACGCGGTTCACCGGCGGACTGAACCTGGCGGCCAATTTGCTCGGCAAACCGGGGAAGATGGACGTGCAGGGTCACATGGTGCAGGACCTGTTCAACGCCGGCAAGCTGCAGGAGATCAACGACTACTGCCGCTGCGACGCACTGGACACGTACTTTGTGTTTCTGCGGACGCGAGTAGTGTTGGGCGACCTGACGTTGGCCGAAGAGCGAAAGCTGATCGAACAGAGTCGCGCCTGGATCGAGGAGCAAGCCGCCAAGTGCCAGGCGTATCATCAATACTTGGAGCGGTGGGGCGATTGGGACGATCCGTGGACGGCGTGACAATGCACGCCGCGCAAAGCGGCCGTCCGCGCCGGCAACCGGTTCGGCGGCTTACAATTGACTCTCATCGTCCCCGGCCAACGTCAGCGTGACGTCTTGGGGCTGGCCGTCACGGATGATGCCGATCGTCACGGACTGCCCCGGCTGGCCGCTTTCGATTTCGGTCAGAAACTCGTCGACCGACTTTACCGGCTTGCCGTTCACCGAAACGATCAGGTCGGCGGCGCTGCGGTCGATCCCCTCGAGGACAAACGGTCCGCGGCGCTGGCGAATCACCTGCGGCCCACGCAGGCCGGCCCGCTCGGCGGGGCCGCCGGGCGCCAGGCGAGCGATCCGCAAGCCGTGATCGGTGGGAAACGCCGCCAAGATGCCCACCTCGGGCCGCACGACTCGGCCCTGCCGAATCAATTGTGGAACGATGCGCTGGATGGTGTTGGCCGAAATGGCGAATCCCACGCCGGCGCTTTGGCCGACTTTGCTGGCGATGGCGGTGTTCATGCCGATGACCTCGGCCCTGGTGTTGAGCAGCGGCCCGCCTGAATTGCCGGGATTGATGCTGGCGTCAATTTGAATGACCGACTTGATGATCCGCGAGTTTCGCGTCGGCAATTCGCGGTTCAAACTGGAAATGATGCCGGTGGACAGCGTCCGGTCGAGGCCGAACGGATTGCCGATGGCGTACACGCGCTGCCCCACGCGGAGCCGTCCCGAGTCGCCAAACGTCACTGGGTGCAGCGCCTCGGCCGGGGCCTGGATCCGCAAGATGGCCATGTCGGTCGAAGGGTCTTGGCCCACCAATTCCGCTTCGTAGCTTTTGCCGTCGTACAGCGTCACGAAGACCTGCCGGGCGCCCTCAACCACGTGGAAATTGGTCAGGATGTGTCCCTGGGCGTCGAGTACGCTGCCCGAGCCGGAACCTTCCTCAGGCGCCTCGTAGAATCCGAAGGCGTCGGTGCGGACACTCTTGGTGTTGATGTGCACGACGCTGCGATTGGCTTGCTCGTAAACCAACACGTGGACCCGTTCTTCCTCCGTCAGGTCGTCGTCGCGCTGGCCGCTGGGCCGCATCGCCAGTGGCCCGCGCGGCTCGCGTTCCGATGGAGCCAATGGCTGGCGCGCTTTGGGATTGCCGAAGCGGGGAGGTTGGGCCAGCGCGGCGCGGCGGTCTGCCGATGCCTGCCAGAGCTGACTGGCCACGGCGCCAACCGCGGCAGAGATCAAACACAAAACCCACAGTTGCCGCCTCATTTGAAAGAACTCCCGACGCCTAGAGGAAGTGCCGTCTGTGCCAATGGAGCGTACGCGTGCCATACGTGCCCCGCCAGAGCGTGGTTCGATATCTGCCGACCGTAGACGTTGGAAAGAATAGACCCAACGCGCCGAATCGGCGAGTGGCGTTCTCAACCGCTGACGAAGCCGTGTGTAGTTTGCCTAATGCCCCCCCGTTTCCTGTTCCGATAGGTTTACCAGCAACGGCGGTTTTTCTCGACCGGTAAAGTCTTCGCCAACCCCCCCTGGGTCCACCGGGCAACGGAGGAGACGGCCAGCTCGGTTGATTTCCAAACTGCCGTCGGGGAAACGTGCCCGTCGGACGTCCCGGTCCGTCGCGGCCATTGACATACACGACAGCAATCGCCCGGCCGCGCTGCCTCTCGAGCGCGGTTGAGGGCAAGGATGCACGTACATGCACCGATTCTGGCGGCAGTCGGCGGGCAAGTGGCGAAGGACTGCCCAGCGGTTACTGGCGACCGCGGCCTGTCTGGTAGGTTCGGCCAACGACATCCGAGCAGATTTTCGGCCGTCGGCGGCGCCCCAAAGGACGTGTAGCCTGGCCGCGGCCGATCAGGCGACCGTAGCTTGGTATGAGGCGACTGGCTGCGGCGAGCGCCCGCGCCTGTTGTCCGAATCCGCACTGGGACTGCACGATGACGGCCGAGACTGGAGATTGTACGGCGAGGAATCTCAAGAGCCTTCGGACCCAAGTGCGGTTTCCAAAATCGATGCCGTGGCCGCCAGCATTGCATGCCCCAATTTGCCAGGAGTGTCGTTGATTGCGGTACTGGAGCTGACGGCAGCGGCCGCTGAAAAGGGAACCGAACTGGTCCAGGATTGGATTCGGCGGCTGAACGAAAAACCAGAGCAAAGTTTTGAACGAACCATAGCAGCCCAGCAGGTCAGGCTCTCGGAGGAAGTTGGCGCCAACTCCGATTGCAGCGGCCCCGCGTCTTCGGGAGACGCGATAGCCGCCGAGCCGGCCCCCTGGTGCGGCGCTATGTTGACAGCCCCGTCCGGTGAACGCACGACGGAGAGCCAGGAAGAGTCAAACTGCGAGTGGGCAGGCTGCGGGGGCCTGGGACCATTGCAGTGGCCTTCACCGGACGGGGGCTGGCGACGCGGGATTGCAGCGACGCCGCAAAGCAAGGCAGCGCCCTTGTCTGTAGACGCAGCGGAATTGGCCGATCACGGCGCGGCCACGGGAACGATTGTCCACATGCTCGCAGGCCGGGAGCACGTGCGAGGCGACGCGTTGGTCCGGCAGATCAACGCCCTCAACGATGGCCTGACGAGAAGACAGTGGGAGCAATCGACCTTCCGGGCGCTGTCGATCTGGCGACCGGGGAAATTCCGCCTGCCGGCCCTGCGGCCGACCGATCTGGCGGCCGTGCGGAGCATGTACTTCTGGTGGGACAGCGCCCAACCGCACCGTCGCGCCGACCGGTTGACCAACGACACAGCGCGAATGGAGCGCGACGCTGAGGCTGGCTCGCCCGACATTTCCCACCTCACGGCCGAATCAGCGCCGGCTCTGTTGCCGGCGCCATTTGAGCCGATCATTGACGGCCCAGGACGCTACCTGTATCTCCGTAGCGAGTGGACGCCACCCACCGCGGAGTTGCTCGCCCGGGCGCCAAGTTCACTAACTTCGATGGAGACCGCGCCTGCTTGCGGTCACGACGCTGCAAACGAATGCCCGTTGGACGACCAACGCTGCGGCGATCCGATGGAGCAATGGGTCGGCTGCGATGCGTTTGCCCGGTATGCAGCTCGGCCGCAGCGTGGCATCAGCGCCGACGAGGCGGCTCGCTGGTTGGGGCCAGCGGTCCGTTGGTTCGCGCCAATGACTCAAGAATTGCAGATGCAGGCGTTCGAGGTGATCGCGCGGGTCAGTGAATTACCGCGATTGATCGCGGTTGCCGCGCAAGAACTGGCGTTGCTGCGGCGCGCCGCCGATTCGCTGGCGACCGCCGGCGGGACGTCCGGCCAGCAGAACGTGCTGGCGCCCGACCGCACGGAAGCCAAGCGTCCAGCCCATTCCGTCGAGCCGCGGGGTCTCTAACCCGGCCCCAGGGGCGACTGCGGTCATCGCTTTCCGTACAACCGTTGCGTACGGCCCGGCGTCACGTGCCGTGGACTGAGCGCAACCTGTTGTTGCATCACAACTTGCAGGCAATTTTCGCCTGTCCATTAACGGCCTGACCGCCTTCGCAGCGTCCCAGCGGATGTTGCCGCCGGGACTCCGCAAAACTGCCTGGTTTGGGACGAATTTATTTGGCGCAAGGTGTGGTGTGCCCTTAGAATAGGGTCAGTTGCGTAGGTCGCCCTGACGGGCGGTGTGCGCGACGATATTCCCCTCCCGCAACGCCGCTGCCGGAACACGGTGTTGCCACACGATGTGACACTCTCTTGCGGAGCTTGGACGATGTCCACGAGCTTGCCGTCGGCCCGGTCATGGACCGCTGCCCTTGCCATCACGTTGTCCCTGTTAGCGGTTCGCACGGTCGTCGCCAACGACGGCCTCCAACCGCGGCTTCATACGTATCGCGCCGCCGACGGTCAGGCCTACTTTGCCTTGGCGATCGACGCGCCGGCAGAGCTGCCGGCTACGGACTCCACCGAAGTCGTCGTGATGTTCGACACTTCGGCAAGTCAGACGGGCGCGTACCGCGAGCGGCAGTTCGCGGTGCTGCAAGGATTTCTGGCCGGCCTCGACGCGCGAGATCGCGTCATGGTTATTGCCGTCGACTTGAACGCCACACCGATGCAATCGGGTTTCGCGGCGCCGACCGGCGAGGCGATGGACGCCGCCATCGCCCAATTGAAACAACGCGTGCCGCTTGGCGCGACCGATATGACCGCCGCCCTCAAGGCGGCCAATGCCGCATTTGGGCGTGATATCGATCACCGCGTGGGACGCAGCGTGGTGTATTTAGGCGATGGATTGAGCGTGGCCAGGTTGGTGGACACGCGCGCCTTTTCGCAATGGGCTGGTCTGCTGGTCGAGCGGCGCATCGCCGTGAATGGCTACGCGATCGGCTCCGAAGTCGACGTCGAACTGTTGGGCGCCCTGGCCAATCACACCGGCGGCACAATAACGCTGGATGACGAAACCGTTCCTGCGGCGCAATACGGTCAGGCCCTGGCCCGCATGGCGCAGACCACCGTGGCGTACGTTGGCAATGTGGACGGCTCACTGGCCGCGGAAATGTTCCCGCCGGCCGATCACTTTCCCCCGCTCCGCGGCGATCGCGACAGCGTGGTCGTAGGCAAGTTGCCTACCGAGGGCGCGTGGACGCTATCGGCGACCGTCGTCGTTGGCGGCCAGTCGGCCGCAACGATCAAACACGAATTCCAGTCGCCGGCCAGTGACGACCAATTCGCTTTCTTGCCGGTGCTCGTGCGCCATTCCGCTAAAATCAAGGGCATGGGTATGCCGACCGTCGGCACGCCCGGCTTGTTGGCTTATCGCGACCTTTTGGGCACCCAGGCCCGTCGGCTCAATAAGTTGGCCCGCTTCGCCAAGGAGTCGGGCGACGAGAAACAGGCCGACCTGCTGGCTCGCCGCGCCGCTCAGCTCGATGGCAGCCAGCGCGACGCGACGCTGGTCACCTCGTCGAACATGCAGGTTCGCGACGATCGTCGCGCCGATGCGGCCCCGGCGCCCGCGATCGATCTGGAGCGGGACGGAGGCTTGCTCAGCGAAGTGGAACAGCGCAACGAAGTGGTAACCAACTTCATGCAGGCCGAGGTTCGCGCCGCGTTGAACGAAGCACGGGCGATGATGGGCCAAGACCCCGAGCAGGCGATCAATCGCCTTAAGCTGGTGCAGGAAGCGGTGCGGCGAACGCCTGAATTGGCGCCGCAGGTACGGAGCCAATTGCTCGACCAACTGGAGAACGCGCTGCGCGAAGGAAGTCGCCAGGCTTTCATCAAGGCGGAGCGCGACCTGCGGGCTCAGGAGCTGGCCGCCTCGGCTGAGGAGCGACGGCAATTGTCGCAAGACTTGTATTTGCGCGAGCAGAAGATCGACCAGTTGATGAAGCGCTTTAACGCCCTCATGGATGAGGAACGCTATCAAGACGCCGAGGTCGTGGCCCAGACGGCATACGCCCTCAACGAACGCAATCCCGTGCCGATGCAGGCCGCCCATGTGGCCCAGATGACCGGCTACTGGATGGAAGCCCGCGACCAGCGCGAGAAGCGTCGACTGGGAGTGGTGGACGCCTTGGCGTCGGTTGAGCGCTCGCACATACCGATCTCCGATGAACCGCCGATTCTATATCCCGATCCTGAGGTCTGGCGCCGCCTGAGCAAGCGCCGCAAGGAAACCGCCATGGTCGAGCTCTCGGCCAAGGGGCCCGCGGAAGACAAAATCTACAAGGCGCTCGGCGACAAGGTGTCGGTCGACTTTACCGACGAACCACTGGAATCGGTGATGCAGTTCTTGTCGCAGGCCAACGAACGGAATTTGCCGATCTACTTGGACAAGAAGGCGCTGGACGAGGCCGGCCTTGGCAGCGATACACCCGTCACGATCCAGTTGACGGGCGTGACGCTCCGCTCGGCCATGAAGCTGATTCTTACCGAGCTCGACCTGACCTACATCATTCAGGACGAAGTGCTCAAGATCACCACGCCCGACGCGGCCGGCGAGGCCGCCATGGACCTTCGCGTCTATCCCGTGGCCGACCTGGTCGTCCCCGTCATCAGCATGGGCGGCGGCGGCATGGGCGGCGGGATGATGGGTGGTGGCATGGGTGGCGGTATGGGAGGCGGCATGGGGGGTGGCGGAGGCATGATGGGAGGTGGTGGTGGCGGCATGATGGGAGGTGGTGGTGGCGGCGGGATGTTCAACGTGCCCCCCAACTTCAATCCCAACAACGCTCGCGGCATCCCGGGCATGCAGCGCAACCTTCCGCCGGGTGGTTTCCGCGCCTTTGCCGTCAAGGACGATCTGAAAGACGACTTAAAGCTATCCGGTGACCAAGCCCCCCAAGCCGATGCCGCTGCAAAAGCAGACGCAGCCGACCCCGAACCTGCCCCGGCCGATGCGCCTGCCAAGGCTCGCGCGGCCAAGCGTCCGCAGCCGATCCGGCTGAAGATTCAAAAGGGCGCCGACCTGGAGGTTGTCTGGAACGACTATTTCGCGGCCAATTTTCCCGAGCCTGCCGCCGTGGCCGAGTCCGTTCGGCAATTGATGGCCAAGCGAGATTTTGCACAAATTGGCGCCTTGCTTCGCGGCGCCTTGCGGAATTCACAGGGACAACCGTGGATGTACGAGGGTCTGGCGCTGGCGCTCGAAGCCTCGGGCGCCGCGGCCGAAGACGTCGAGCGGGCCTTGTTGTCCGCTGTCGACTTCAATCACACCGCCACCGACCTGGTGTACGTTTCCACTTTCCTGGCTCGCCGTGGGTTCGACGCCCGGGCGGTGCAGCTCTTGCAACAGGCCAGCGCCTTGGAGCCCACCCGCACCGAGCCGTTGACGCTGGGGCTGCGGCTGGCGCAGCGGAGCGGCAATCTGGAGGGAGTTCAATGGGCGACCGTGGGCATTCTCAAACAGGCGTGGCCCAAGGAAAAGCAGGAAATCTGGCACGACGCCTATCGTCTGGCCGAAGCGACGCTCAAGCAACTTACCGAAGCCGGCCGCACGGCCGACGCCGAAGCGTATAAGGCGGAACTCGACGGGGCGATGGTCCGCGATTGCGTGGCGGTGGTTCGCTGGCACGGCGACGCCGACGTCGACCTGGCGGTCGAAGAGCCCTCGGGCAGTGTCTGCTCGTTCCGCAATCCGCGAACGATGTCCGGCGGCGTGATGTTGGGCGACTCGTTTTCGCGTTCCGACGATCGCTCGTCCGAGGGCTTTGAAGAGGTCTATGTTTGTCCGCAAGGCTTCGATGGCAAGTATCGCCTGACGCTGCGCCGCGTGTGGGGAAAGCCCACCGCGGGCAAAGTGTCGGTCGACGTCTACACGCACTACGGCAGCGAGGATGTCGTTCATGTAGGACAGCAGATTCCGCTGGGAGACGAGCCGGTGGCAGTGGTGTTCGAGCTTGCTGACGGCCGCCGCGAGCAGTCGCTGGAAGAACATCAGGTGGCCAACGCGGTCGAAAAACAAACGGTCAATCGGTGGCTCCTCGGGCAACAATTGAACCAGGTTGGCGGCGGCGCCGGTGGTGGTGGTGGTGGAACCGGTGGCGGAACGAGCGGAGGCAACAATGGTGGCGTTGTCGGCGGGGGGTTCTTCCCATTCCCGGTAGTGCGCGGCGCTGTTGGTTATCAGCCGATCATCCGCACGCTCTCTGAGGGCGCCAGCCTGAGCTTCTTGTCGCCGGTGGCGATTTCGTCCGACCGACGCTACGTGCGTTTGGCGCCGTTGCCGTTCTTCTCCGGCATTGGCGAGGTGAACACCTTTAACTTTGCCACCGGCGCAAGCGGCCAATCGGGCGGCGGCACCGGCGGTCAAGGGGCGGTCGGTGGCAGCGGCTTTGGCGGCGGTGGTGGCGGCGGCGGCGGATTTGGCGGTGGTGGCGGTGGATTCGGTTCGTAGGACGACTCGAATTCAGGCCGGCGGCACCAGCGTCGTCTGCGGTCCGCGAACGAGTCCCGGGTAGGCGTCCAGGTCCAACTCTGCCAACTGTCCGGCTCGCCAGTGCTCGTGTGCAATGGCGCCCATTACGGCGTTGTCGGTGCATAGCTCCGCCGGTGCGACGTGCAGTTGCCATCGGCGTCGGTGGGCGCTTTCTTCAAGCCGGGCACGGAAGTGGGCATTTGCCGCCACTCCTCCCCCCACGCACAGCGTCTTGAGCCCGACGGTTCGCATCGCATGCTCGCACTTTCGCACCAGTACATCGATCACGGCCGCTTGAAAGCTCGCGGCCAGATCGGCGATCAACTTGGGCGCCAACGTCTGGGGCGCGGGGAGCGGCGACTCGGGTGGGGAAATCGCGTACCGAACCGCCGTTTTTAGCCCGCTGAAGCTAAAGTCCAATCGCCGCTCGTCGCGAAAAAACGTCCGCGGAAATTTGTAGGCGGTCGGATCGCCGGCGGCCGCCACTCGCTCGATCACTGGCCCACCGGGATAACCCAGCCCCAGCAGGCTGGCCACCTTGTCGAAGGCCTCGCCAGCGGCATCGTCGATGGTCCCGCCCAACGGTTCGAATTCCAGCGGCGTGCGGCACAAGAACAAATTGGTGTGACCGCCGCTCACCACCAGTCCCACGCATGGGAATACGTCTCGCCCTGCCGCCAGGCGGCAGGCGTAGATGTGCGCCTGTAGGTGGTTGATGGCGATCAGCGGAAGTTCGAGCGCCACGGCCAGCGCCTTGGCCGCCGACAAACCCACCAGAAGCGACCCCGCCAGGCCGGGCGTGTGGGCGACCGCCACGGCGTCCAATTCGTCCAACCGCACTTGGGCGGCGGACAGGCACTCTTTCACCACCGGCAAGATCCGCTCGACGTGCGCACGTGATGCGATCTCTGGGACCACGCCGCGATAACGCTGGTGCAACTCGTCTTGCGTGGCGGTCACGGCCCCCAGGACGCGCAGTTGGTCGTCGACGATGGCCGCCGCCGTCTCGTCGCACGTCGTCTCCAAAATGAGAATGCGCGGCATCAGGTATTTCTCAATGCGGCGACGAATCGGGCCGCCGCGTGGGTCGCTTGGCACAGACAGTCATTCTACTCCGCGCGGCTTGGAGGCCGCCCATCAACCTGACGACGGCCCACTAGCTCCTGTTGATTTTAGCGAACCGAGAAGGTTTGTGCTGGACTTCAAGGAGCCCATCCGAGAACCGCAGGCGGCCGCGATCGCCACACAGCGGCTCATGCAGAGGTCGCGAGTCGCAGCGTCGGCGGCGCTCAAAGGCGTCTACCACGCGCTCAACTGCGGGTTCCAGGGATAGTAACTCCGCCGGTCGCCGCCACCAAAGCGAACCTCCAGCCCCATCGTGATCGCCAGGTTGTGCATGTCGTCGGTCACGCTTCCCTGGAGCGAAAAATTGTCGATAAATTCGCTGCGGAGCACAAAGCGATTGTCCAGGCGGTATTTGACACCCACGCCGAACGGCAGCGTGAGCATCATGTCGTCCACCTTGGTCGTGGGTTGATCGTGATACACCACGTCCACAAACCCCACGCCGGCCATGAAATACGGCCGCAATCGCGTCTCGCCCCAGGGGTAATACAAGACATCGACGTCCAAAGCGAATAGATGGGCCTCGAGTTGGTCGTTGGTGGCCGGGTGAAACTTGGTGGCGGGATTGGAATACCAACTGCGAACCTCACCTCCAATGTACGCGCCCATGTCCCAACCGGCGCGCCACCCCGCCACGACCGAGGCCTGTTGTTCCAGGTGGCGGTCTTGCATATCGTCGCCGAACATGCCCCCCACAAACCCGCTCAGGCTGAAGGGACGATACCGCCACGACTGTCCCAAAAGCGGCACGTTGTGCTTGGCGTTGAATCGCCGCCAAACGTTGCGCAGCGGTTGAAAACCCGCGCCCATGCCATAGTCCACGGCGTCTGCGCCAAACTCGTCGCCGTACGCGGCCTCGCCGAAATCGTCGGAATATTCCTGTCCGTACGCATCGGTCGGCGCGGGTTGAAATTGACCGCTCAGGCTGCCGTAGTCGGCGGGCGGCGGGCCAGCGCCGCGATCGGGCATCCATTGCGGCGACACGTTGGGTGACGATCGCGGAGTAGTCATCCGCCGTGGAGCGGGGGTCGGCGCGGGAAGGTCCTCTGAGTCGTCCCTCGCCGTGCCGCCCTCATCGGCGCTGCTCATGTCGGCCTGGTCGTCTGACTGCTCCATGGCCTGAGCCAAGTGGGCTGCCACCTCCCGCGACGTCGTGCCGGCGGCGGCGTTCGTTGCCCCACGCCCGCGTGGCGACTTCCATTGCGGCTCGGTGGCGTGGGAGAGACCCAGCCACAGAACCGACTGCACCACCAAAACAAGGGCGGCCCGTATCGTCGCCAGCGCGCGCTGGTGCGCAACTTTTGATGCGCGGCAATGCTCGACGCAACGTGGCATGTTTCGCTGGGCCGGGAGGAGACCTGGCGCGGGTGCGCTCGGCGCGCAGCCGCGGCAGGCGTGGCCGGAAAAATAGGCGGCGGATTATGCCCAGCGCGGCCGGCGGGGTCAATGGCGATCTGGGAGGTCTGCGCATTGTGGGTGCCGCTGGTGGGCTGGCGGGTGGCTCGGTCGGGAGAGTTGTGGTCTCCCTTGATTTTGCTCCCCGCTGAATGTTCTAGAACTAGCGCCCACTGGCCAACGACATTTCGATTTGATTGGCGACCGCCCGCGGGTCCTCGATTAGCAGAAAATGTCCCAGGCCCGGCAACTCAACGTACCTGGCGTGCGGACAGCGAGCCGCCAGCTCGCGGCCCATCTCGGCGTGCGCTATGGGGTCGCCGTCGGCCCACACAATGCTCGTGGGCACAGACGTGTCGGACAGCGCGCCCAGCCAACGGTCCGCATGCACGTATCGCTCGCGCATGTACCCGGCGATGGCGGGCAATCGCAGGTGGCCGTCTTGATATTCCAGCAGCTCCTGCATGACCGTGGCGTCCTCGGCGTCGATGGCCATTGGCTTTTGCATGATCGACTTCAGGCCCGGGATGTACAAGTCACGAAAGTTCGCGCGGCAAAGCTCGATCGCCATAGGCAGCGTGTTGTTGGCGGCCAGCAGTTCCTGGAACGCCGTGATGCGGGCCGACCATTGCAACATGCTGCCGTTGAGAAACGTCGAACTCATGATTCGAAACGAGAGTTCACCGCGCTGCTGTCTAGCCAATAGCTCGCAATGCACGCTGGTTCCCAGGTCGTGGCTGACCACGTGCACTTCGCCGACGAGAAGTTCCCCCAGCAGCCATTCGAGCAAATCGGCCTGGTCGAACAACGAGTAGCTGCACGCCTCAGGTTTGTCGGACAGGCCGAATCCCAAGAGGTCGGGCGCGAGCGCTCGGTAGCGCAGAGCCAAATGCGCCGCCACCCCGCGCCAATCGTACGATGAGGTGGGAAAGCCGTGTATCAAAAGCACGGCCGGACCTTGCCCGCGCTCGAACAGGAACAGTTTCCGCCGGCCGAGGGAAATGTGGCGCCCGCTGCTTTGCCAGGCCAAGGTGGCCGGCGACAACTCAACTGTCATAAGGGTAATCCTTGCGTATCGATACTCACGCAGAGCCAAATGGGAGCAACACGTCCATTGGACATGGCTGCATCAGGCGGCGCCCCTCGTTCGTCACGTCTCAATCGTTACCACGGAACCTCCTGGCCCACGACCACGATGTGTTGCCCTTGCGCGACCGGAGCGACCCAGGCCTGTGCAATGACCACGCCGTCGACGCCAGCCACAGCCGGCCACGGCGGCAGATCGATCCGATCGAAGTCGTGCAACAGGCCCACCGTCTGGCCGCGCCGTACGTCGGCGCCGCATTCGACCAGTGGCTCGAAATGCCCGGCAAAGGGGGCCACGGTGAAGCAGTCGCGATCGACCATAGCCACCCGCCGTTGCGTGCCGGCCTGATGGTGGCCGATCGGCTCGATTCGGCCGCGCAGTTGGCCCTGATGAATCGCAGCCGCCAGCACCCCGTGCCGACCGTAGCGAACTCCGTCCAGGTTTACGGCGCGGCCCCAGCCCAGCTCGGTGCCGACGGTGATCTTGCCCAGCCGCTCCGCCTCGCTGGGCAGCAGCCCCGGCGTCTGGTTCTGATAGGTCATCACCAGCGGCGTGCCGAACCAACGCGCCGTTTCTTGAATCTGCTGCGACTGCTGGACGTCGTCCAACGGATGAAAACTGGCGCACAGGGCGAACCGGGCGACATCGCCGCCCGAATGCAGGTCGAGCACAACGTGAACCCGCGGCCAGATGTACTCGCGGACGAAGGCGGCAATGCGATGCGTAATTCCGGCCAAGGCGGGCGTCCGGCCGGCTCCTTCGACAAAGGCTCGGTTCAAGTTCACGCCATCGTCGCCGGCGCTGTCTCGGGTGCCGGTGCGAAATGCGGCCGCGTTGAGGACCGGCGCCAAAATGATTCGTCCTTGCACGTCGGCGGTCTGAATCTCGCCGAGCAGGTTCTTCAACGCCACCGGACCTTCGTATTCGTTGCCGTGGTTGGCGCCGAAGGCCACCAGGCCCCGACCGGGCTGCGCCTGGGGGCCGACCCAAACGGTGAGAGGCAACAGATGATCGCCCCAGATGCTGTCGTGCTCCAGCGCGACATAGTAGTCGCGTCG
>CAYWTU010000010.1:0-17222 GCA_964461275.1 uncultured Pirellulales bacterium
GCGCCTGCCGCCTTCTCGGAGGCCGGTTGGCTGATCGACGCTTATGTCTCGATGGTCGAGGGTTTCGCCTTTAGCGTTTTGGCCGATCGGATGTTGGAGCAGCCGGCCGAAAACGATGATGCAGCCCGCGAAAACATTCTCTCGGCGGCCGGCTATTACCAACTGTCGCTGTTGGACATCCAATTGTCTCAGGATGCGCTGCAATTGGGCAGATCGCACGAAGGCCCGGCCTTTCCGGCCGACGCGCGCATTCAAGTGGCCGCCGACTTTTTTCAGCACGCGGCGGACGCGAACCTAAACGTGCTCAACAAGTCGATCATCGAACAGGTTGCCGCCTCGTTGGAAATCCGCCCCGAGGCGTTGCAAGCCGGTCTGATGGACAACGACGAACGGTACGCCTTGGTGCGAACGGTGGTCGACAACGTGACGCCGGTTCTTGTCAGGCGGTTGGGAGACAAGCCGGCGGCGCAATACGTCCGGTTGGCCGCCGCCACGTACGCCTATTCAGGCGCCTCGTGGTTGATAGCGAAATATGGTTCACTCGACGCGCAGCTCGAAAACTTCGAGGTCCTTTCGATCCCCAAGGAGAAGGCGCTGCAAAACATGCTGGACACGGCCGAAGAACAAGCCCGCCGGGCGATTCACCGCCTGGAGAGTCATGGGATCGACGCCTCGTGTGTGATCCTGAGCTACGATTTGGCCCGGTTGCAGCGCGACCGCGAGGTCATCGATCGGCTGGAGGCTCTCGAGAACTACTGGAACATTTACATCCAAGCGCAGATGATGGCCAAGGTGGCGGGCCTGCCCGTGGGAAGTTGACGCAGGCGAATCGTCAGCGAGACGCCGCCTGGCCTTGGGGCTTGGCTGCGCCCCATGCCGCCGCCGCGGCAATTAAGACTTGACTTCCCTACGTGCTCAAAGCACATACCGAATTCGGGCCGTTCATTTCCCCCCCAGCGCGCGGTCTAGGTCGCTCAGGGCCTGCCGGTCCAGGGGCAACAGCGTGTTGCGAGTCAGGCCAGACGCCTTGGCCTGCACCAGTGCGGCCCGGGCGCCGGTCAGATCGCCGTGGCGGAATAGGGCGGTCGCTAGGTGCAACAGTGACGCAGGTTGTGCTGAAGCCTGATTGGCCAGCGTCAGTACTTCGATGGCTTCCGGCAGCCGGCGCCAATAGATCAGCGTTTGGCCTTCTGCATCGAGCGCCATGGCGGAGCCGGAACTATGGCTTTTGGCCCGCTCGATGAGTTGCTGAATTTCATCGGTCGCGGAACCCTCCTCGGCCAAGACCACCGCCAGGTTCGCCAGCGTCTCCACGCTGTCGGGCTGCACCGCCAGCGCTGCCCGCAATAACTTCTGCGCCAGGGCATTGTCGGAGTGGTAGCGTGCGGCATGGGCCGCGGCCGATAGGGCCGGATGGTCCTGGGAGAGCGTCTGCGTCGCCTTGTCCAGGAGCGGCGCCGCCTTCTGGTAGTCGTCCGGTTGGACGCGGCCATCGCAGACCAACCGCGCCAGCGCGGCGACGCCTTCGGCGCGCGGAGAGTCACCCAGCGCCGCAAGACAGGTGTCGATCGCTTCGCCACCCCGCCCCTGGGCCACCAACCACTGGCAAAGTGGTTCGAAGGCGCCGCGATTCAGATCCGCAAGTCGGCGCAGCGACCGCTCGGCGCCGTCCGAGTTGCCCACCGACGCGTACGTTTCCGCGGCGAATCGCAACGCCCGGCTGCGCGCCAATTCATCGGTTGCCAGCGCCAGCGCCGCGTCGAGCTGCTTTTCGACAACCGGCTCAATCTCTTCAACGCGCCCTTGCAGCCCCAGCAGTCGCGCGTGCAGCGAGGTGGCTTCGGGGTCTTGCGGCGCCAGCTTCTGCAATGTCTCCAGCCACGAGGCGGCCTCTTCCAAATTGTTGTACCGCAGGAGCATCTCCACGTAGCCCGCCACATACACCGGCCGATCGTCGCTTTCGGCCAGCAAGCGCACGAATTGCTCGCGGGCGTCCTTGAGGCGTCCGCGCGCCTCCAAGAGCGCCGCCAGCAAGAAACGGTCGTCCGGCAAAGGCGATTGCTCATGATCAACGCGCGCCGATAGCAGCGCCGCGGCGGCGTCCAGTTCCGCAGGGCCACCCTGCTTGATGGCTCGGACCACTCGGGCGTAGGGATCGTCGGCTACGTCGGCGGGCGCGCGAGCCGCTGGATGAAACGCCTCGAGCCAGGCCGAGCGCCAGTCCGGACTTTGTCCGTGGTCGGATAGAATTCGCAGCAGCGCGCGCCGTGGATCCACGGGCGACACGACAGCGCCAAGGGCTCCGGCCAAAGTCTCGGCGGCGGCTGTACGGTCACGACCAACGAAAAACTTCGCCGCGGCCGCGGCCACCACGGGATCGTCTGCCGCCGCGTTCAACGCCAAACGGTAGCTGGACTCCGCGGCCGCATCGTCGTGCGCCAATTGTTGGGCTTGAGCCAACAAGAACGTCCGACGTGTTGGGGGAATTTCGTCGAGCGAGTTCAACCGCTTGATGACGCCCGTCAGCAGCGCTTGGTCGCGCTGAAAGTTGGCCCAGGCCAGGGCGGCCGTGGCGGCCTCGAGCGTCCCGCGAGATTCCTGCCAGACGTCCGCGATCAGCTTACGCGAATCTTCCGACTTGCCCGCCAGCGCCAAGAGTTGCGCCAGCCATGCGCCGGACAGCGGATCGTCTGGGCGGCGGCGAGCCTCCGCGGCGGCCGACGGGAGTGCTGTGCTCATCAAAACCTGCGAGAAGTCAGCCGAACCTTCGACGTCCTCGTCCAACGAAAAAGCCGTCTCGCGTCGCCGACCCAACTGGCCCAGCAGGTCCGCCAGCTCCAGCAGACGCCCTTCGCGGGCCAGCAGGCGGTACAGGCTGCGGTTGGCAGTCGGCTCGTGGTCACCGAGACGCAATGCCGCTTGAAGCGCATCGCAAGCTACCGTAGTCGCCCCACGGCGCTCGGCCAAAAGGCCGCGCACAATGTACAGCCCCTGAGGATCGCCGCCGCGCTCGCTCAAATCGGCCAGCAACTTGTCCACCTCGGGAGGCGGCGGGCCCTCGGGCGACGCCAACAGCAAGTGCCGGGCTTCAAGCAGCAGGGCATTCAGCCCTTCGGGGCCTTCCAATTCCTCAATTCTGGCCTTCCCCTGCGCCAAATCGGCCACGTCTCCGGCTTGTAAGGCCAGGTTGGCCGCTAACAACAGCAGGCGTTTGTTTTTCGGCGACTCATCGACCAACTCGCGGAGCAGGCGACGGGCGCCGTCCAGTTGTCCCGCTTGTAGATGCAACCGCACCAGTTGCAGCGAGCGCGGCAGCCTTCGGGCCACCGGAGTTGTCGCCCGCAGGGAGCGCAATTGTTCGATCGCCGCCGGCAGGTCGCCTTGGGCGGCCGTCAGTTGCACGCGGGCCGCCAACGTCTGGTCGCTTGTACCGTTCAGTTTTTCGAAATCGTCCAAGGCGGCCGTTGCCGCTTCGAATCGGCCGGCTTCCGCGTGCGCCTCCAACAGCGAGCGCAGCGCATCGGTCGAACCGGGGGCCAACGTTCGGGCCTGTTCGATCAGCGCCAGGGCCGGTTCGTCGGAGCCCTGTTCGCGCAAGATGGCTGCCTCGGTCAGCAGCAATCCCGCAGTTGGACGGAGAGTTTTTTTGGCCTGTGCCAGAGCTCCCTCGCACGCCTGCCAACGGCGCTCGGTCGTCGGGAGCGCTGCTTGAATTTCCAGATGCGCGCGGGCTACTTTGAGCCAAGCCTCGGGCGACTCGCTTAAAGTGCCAGCTACGTCGACCGCGAGCTGGGCGCGGTCGTATCGCTGGGCGGCCAACCAGGCCCGCGCCTCGGCAAGCGCCGGGGCCGGGTTCTTGGGGTCGTGGTTTCGCAGTTCGTTGTAAGCGCCTGCGGCCGACTCCGGTTGTCCCTGTGCCGTGTAACACTGGGCGAGCAGTTGCGCTACCTGAGCCGCGCTGGGGATGGCCGTCAAAGGACTCAGCCATAGATCCGATTCGGCGGCGATCGCCCCCATGGCCCGCTGCGTCTCTTGCAAGAGACCGACCGCGGAGGAGTACTCGAATTGTTTGGCCGCCAGTTCGGCTCGCGCGAACAGCCAGGCGGCCCGCCGGCAAAGCGCGAATTCGTAGTCAGGATTGGGGGCTTTGTCGTCGAACGCCGGCACGTTGCCCACCAGCGTCTCAGCCTGGTCCAGAACTTCCGCGGCTTGCGTCACGTCGCCCGAATCGGTCAGCGCCCGGCCGAACAGGATGGCCAGGTGCGCGTCGCGGGTGACGCCTTCGCGTCGGCTGCGTTCGAGCAGTTCCACGGCTTCGGGCGCCTCGCCCATCCCTAGGTGACTAAGCGCCAGCCCCAGATAGGCGCGGCGATCCGAAGTGGAAATGGACAACAGGCGTGAGAGGGGTCCGCGGGCGTCTTGAAATCGCCCGCGGAGCAGGGCGTACTCGCCGGCCGCCGTTAAGACGTCGTCGTTGTCGGGAGCCAGGCTGAGGGCCAGGTCCAAATCGGCGTCTGCCCCCGGCACGCGATATCGCAGACGGTACTTGTAGCGGGCCAACAGCGCGTCGGGCGAGTTGGGCGCCGATTGGACGAGGTAATCCATCACTTCGTCGGCCAGCGATTGTCGTTCTCCGGCATAGAACTCGGCGATGTCACTGCGATAAATGCGGGCCAGCGTGGAGGCCAATTCCACGTCGGTCGGATTGTGCGCAACGGCGCTCTTGAGAGCTTCAATGACCCGGCTCACGGCCGGCCCATCCGCGGCCCGCGACTGCTGATAAAGCGACAGTGCCAGGATGCGCCAGGCTGGGGAGTCGTTGTTGTCGACCGCCAGAAGTTTTTCCGCCTGGCCTTCAGCCCGCTTGTAGCGGTCCTCGAACTTACCTTCAAACAGAAACGCGGCGAATTGTCGTCGCAATTCGATGTTCTCCGAGTCCAATGACAACGCCTTGCTGAAGAATTCGGCGGCCTGTTGATGCTCTTCGCTGGACTTGGCCACCAGGGCATAGCAATGCGCCAAGACCGCGGTTCCGTCCGTGCTATTGGGCCGAAGCTTTACGAATTCGTGCGCGGCCTGAGCGGCCTCACGAAACTTCTGTTGGCCTTCGAGTGCCTTCGCCCGCGTGAGCATCGACGCGGTCGCCAGACGCAATTGCCGTTCGCGCCACTGCGGCACGAGCAGGGCTGCCAGGCCCAACACGGCCACCGTAAAGGCGATGATCCGGAAATTGGTCCGCCGCCGCGGTTTGATAAAGTCGGCCGCCGTGCGGCGCTTCTTTCGCGAGCGAAATCCGCGTTTGAAACGACGCTTGAGCCAGCTAAAATTGGCCCGCAGGCTAAAACTCCAACGCTTCAGTGCGTTGTCGATCTGCGATTCGTGGCGCCGGCTCTTGGGGCGGCTGTAGGGGTGGAATTCGCGCTCCATGGCCTGGCTGCGACTACTACGTCGGCGGCGCTTTTTCCTGCGCCGCTGACCGTCATCCGGCGACAGCTCGCCGCTTGCGGCACTGTCTTCATCCGGCGACGGGTGGCCCACCAAGCGCGGATACTCACCAGAGACGCGGGGCGACTCCTCGCCCGACGATGGCGACGTCGCGCGCCCCTCGTCGGGGCGGCGCCGCCGGCTAGAATGTCGGCGGCTAGAATGCCCTCGGCCCGAGCGCGAACGACGCCGCGATTCGCGGTCCTTGTCGGGCCGTTCGGGTGGTCCGTCGGCAAGTGGATCGAACTCGGGAGTGTCCAATAGCCCCTCGGTTGTTAGGCAATCCCTGGCGTCCGCGAGTTGACGCGGGCGCGGGCGCTCAACGAACCAGTCATCGCATCGACCCCAGCTAGGCTGGCGACCGACCGGTCTCACGCCTTAGTATGGCGGTGGTTCCGGGTTGGGGCAACATTTTGGATCGGATTACAACGAATCTGCCGGAAAAAAGTGCGGCAATAAGCTGTGCGCGGGTAGACTTCGCTCATCCATTGGCGACTCTTGTCGTGAACCTTCGGTATAGGATCCAGATGCGACGGTTTCCAACGGCGACTTGGCCCCGACGGTGCTGCGTGCCAACCCTGCGGACCGCCGCGGTCGCGGCATGGTGGCTGGTGACGTTGGCGCCGGGGGGCGCCTGGTCCGAAGACGCGGCCGCTCGCCTGCGTCAAGTCGGCGCTCGCGTAGTGCAGCTTGAAGGGCATGAGCTGGCCTCGGGGTGGCAGGTCGATCTCGATTTGATCCCAAACATTTCAGCCGAGACCTTGCAATGGGTCGCGGAACTGGGCGACGTGCAGGTGCTGCACGCCGCCGGTACGAATGTCGGCGACGACCTCTTGCCTGGCGTGGCGCGGCTGGCCAACCTCCGCGTCCTGTCGCTGGCCAGCGCGCCGGTGACCGACGCCGGGCTACCTGCCTTAACGCCTCTGACCAAATTGCGCTCGTTAAGCTTGGCCAACACGTCCGTGGGCAATCGCGGCATGACGGCCATCGCGGGGTTTGTGGAGCTGGAGAAACTGAGCCTGGCGGCGACGGCCGTCACCGACGCGGGACTGACGCAGCTGGCTGGGATGCGCAAACTGAAGGTGTTGGACCTGACTCGGACGGCCGTGACCGGCGCAGGCCTGGCAGAGATTGCCCCCGACACCATGCAGGTACTGAACCTGGATTTCAGCAAAGCGGATGACGCGGGCGTTCGACAAGGGTTGGCGAAGGCGGCCCAACTGCGCGAGTTGGGCCTGTCGAATACCTCCGTCGGCGCCGAGGCCTTGGCCGTCATCGGCCGATGCACTCACTTACAGCATCTGCAACTGGGGCACACAACGGTGACCAGCGACGGCCTGGTCTCGCTGGCCGGCTTGACCGATCTGCGGTCGTTGAACCTGACGCACACGGCCGTCGGAGACGCGGGAATGTCGCACGTGCGGCTGCTGGCTAGCTTGGAGCAGTTGCTTCTCAGCCACACCATGGTTGGCGACGTGGGCGCATCGCAGCTCAAGGGGCTCAAGAACCTGCGGCAACTAGGATTGGCCCAATCGCCGCTGACCGACGCAGGCATGGTGCACCTGGCGGCGCTCACCTGGCTCAAGAACCTTGATGTTCAGAGGACCGCCATCAGTGACCGGGGCCTGTCGGCGTGTCGGGGGATGACCAGCCTGAACAGTTTGACGCTCAATGGCACGGGGATCACGGACGCTGGCCTGGAGCACTTCAAGGCTTTGGGGCAATTGACGTCGCTGTTTTTGGAGGGCACTCGGGTGACGCAGCCGGCGGTCGAGCGTCTAAGCGAAGGCCTGCCGCGACTCCAGGTGTTTCGCTGACGCTGAAGGTGAGAAAGCCACGTGCCGCGGCGCCTGCGCAAAACTATTGAAGCGACGATTCTGTTGGCGCTGACCGGCGTGGCGGTGATGGCGACGGTACAGGTGCTTTTCAGTTCGCCATCCAAGGGCACGGGCAGCGCGCGGCGCGGGGCCGATTTCGATACGCCGACGACCGCTGCCAAAAAAAAGCCGCCAAACGGCGTCGGCGAGCGCGTGCCCGACGGCGCGGTGGCCCGATTGGGAACGCTCCGCTGGCGGCTGGGCAATTGGTGCTCACACCTGGAATACTCGCCCGACGCATCGCGGCTGATGTCGGTCGAAGCGCGTTCGACGGTTCGCGTTTGGGATTGCGCCACCGGCGAGCAGGTCTGCCGCACCGTGCCCGTCGACGAGAATTACAGCGGCGCGCCGGCCATGGCGCCGGACCATAGCCGATTCGCCGTTGGCGGTGACGATGGCACGGTGTTTTTGTTCGACGGCCAGTCGGGGCGGCTGGCTCGCAAATTTGCCGGGCACCAGGAATCGTCGGTCCGATTGCTGCGACGCGCCGCTCGCGAGCGCTTCGGACTGCCGGAACTGACCGATCGCGGTTGGGCCGGTCAGGTGCAGTTCAGCCCCGACAGCCGGACGCTGTATAGCGTTGGTGGCGATGGTTTCTTGCGGGCTTGGGAGGTGGACGGTGGACGGCAAAGGTGGGGTGTGCGCGGGCACTCCGGCGGAATTCGTGCCCTGGCCATTTCGCCGGACGGCGAGCACATCGCCACCGGCGGTTTCGATGGCCGCGTCCGGTTGTGGAACGCGGCCACGGGCGAGCGGGTGCGGCAGGTGGATCACTACCAGACCGACGACATTCAGTTGGCGTTTGGTCCCACGGGCGACGAACTCTACATCCTGATTCCGAAAGATTCAGGATCGAGACTGGATGTATTTCACCTTAACTCGCGGCTCCTCTCCGAGTTTCCGCTCTTGGAGTTTCAGCAACAGCGAGGTCAGGAGGGGCCAAACGCCAATATTCTTTGGATGTCGTCCGACGGCCAGCGCACAGTGTTCTTTGACGGGAACGGACTGCGGGTTGCGGACATGAGTTCCCGGGCGACGACTGCCCTGGATGGTCCCATGTCCCCAACGAGGTATCCACTCGCGCTTGCCAGTGCGCCTGGTGAGCGCGTCGCATTCGTTCGCCGCGACTGGAACCAATTGCAAGCGTTGCCGCCCGGAGGCGACGAAGACCGCTCCAAAGATCACCGCGCCGCGATCTCGGCCATTGTCGCCGACCCCAGCGGCCAGCGCTTGGCCACTGCGGACAACTCAGGAGTCTTGCGCATCTGGGACCGTCAGAAGTGGTCGTCGCAGGTTTCCTTGGAGCTCGGCCCCAACCAGTTTCCCGTTCGGTTCACGCAGGATGGCGCGGCTGTGGCCGTCGGCCTGTTGGGCTGGCATGGCGATCCGAAAGTCTGGCCCCATGAAACTCGCCCCGCCGAGCAATGGCGATTCCTTGACGCGGCGACCGGCCAGCCGCGTTTTCCTTGGTGCGACACACTGCCTGAAGCGGAATCGTGGTGGTGCGTTCACGGCTCGTTCGACGGTCGGCTGTGGGTGCTGGCCCGCGAGGATGCGGCCGTGGAGGCCGTGCCGGCGACGATCCATCTGGCGGGCTACGACGCGCTGGAAGGACAGGTCGCCTGGGAATGGCCAGCGCCGTTCACCCAGTTGACCGCGGTCCATTTGACCCTCAATGGCACGCGCGTGGCGGCTTCGGGGCTGAGCGTCGCTGAAACGCCGAGCCGGCAGGACCTCGTAGCGATGTTCGACGCCGTCCATCAAGTGGAATGTTGGCGCCTCTCCCTGGGGGAGCAAAGGCAATCGCTCGGGGGCGTGACGCGCGGCAATCGATTTCTGAGCGTCGGCAGCACGCAGCCGGGCCAGGATCGCCTGCCCGTCACAATGGTCCGATTCCTAAACGTCGTCACCGGAGTGGAAACGCTGCAGCTACAAGACATGCTGTTCCCACTTCCCTTGGGACGCTGGTCCGACGGCGAAGACAAACGCTTCTTCTTGCCGTTCGTTACGGAACTTCGTGGCGACAAACCGGTGTACGAAATGCGGGTGTACGATTCGGAGTCGGGTGACGTGGTGCGAAGAATACCCGTTCCGCCGGTCTACGTCCCTACATCAGCCTTTATTTCACGCGACGGCCGCCGAGCCGCGTTCGAGTTCAAGTCGCACCACAACGAACGGCAGCACCGCTGGTCGGCGTGGCTCATTGACATCGATTCCGGCCGAACCCTATGGCACAGCGAAGCGGAGAATCAGCAGCCCTACCACTTTTGGATCGACCTGATCGACGACGACCGGGAACTCATTGCCGGCGCGGGGGATGGTCCGCTGTTGCGGGTCGATGTCGCCAGCGGCGAGACCTTACCGACGCTGGAACACGTCGGGGGCCAGATCACCAAGTGCGTGGTCTCGTTTGACCGCCAACTACTTATCACCGGCGCCAATGACGGTTGGGTCGGCGTTTGGCGGCGCTCGGACGGGCGACGGCTAAAGGATTTTCACGGCCATCGCGGCCCAATCAGTCTGCTCTCGATTCTTCCCGACGGTAAGCATTTCGCCACAGGCAGCCAGGATTCGACCGTCGTTATCTGGCCGCTGGAAACGGTCCATTCGAGCCACTGACGGCGGATGAATAGCAATCCTTTCGAGGGGGCATAGCCGTGGTTTCTTTACCGCCCGGGTAGGGCTGGTATCCTGAAGGGAATTGCCGTTCGGCGGATGGGGGCATTCGCCCTCCACTGGGTGGGTGGCGCAGCGACCTGGGAGGGAGTTTCGCCCGGGCAGTCCAGCGGTCAGCCCAGGCGAGCGGGCATTGCGCAAGTCATTGCCGAGAGACAGTTTGACGTCAGAGTCGCGATTGGGTCAGGGGGCCCGCAACGAACAACTCGAGCAGCGGTAGAGCGGCCGCCGGCTAAACGTGACCGGGCGACCGACAGGAACGGAGTGCGCGCAGGGAACGCCACATGCACGAGTCCACGATGCGTGAGTCTCAAAGAACTTTGGTCACGAATCATCTCCTTGAACCTTCCGTACGCGGCGTAGCAGCAATGCTTGCGGACATGAAAAGGCTGGCGCGGCCAACGAGTGTGGAGTTCGATAGCGCCCCTCGGCGCCTGATTGGATGCGCGTAGTTTCCTGCCTTACCACCGGCCGTTTGTCGGGCGTCGACGTGTTTGCCGTGCAGTTGACGCGCGGCCTGACGCGACTCGGTCACGAAGCGGAGATCTTGCTGACCGAGCCCAGTCTCCGCGTTCCCGATCCGATGCCCCTGCCGCGCGACGTTGCCGTCCGCCAAATGCCGGCCATGAGCAAGTGGCTGGTCCATCGGCGGCGGCAATGGCTGTACGACTACTTGGTGGATCGGTCTCCCTGCGTTTACTTGCCAAACTACGATTATCGCCACTCGACGGTCAGCGCGGCTCTGCCGGCCGAAGTAATCGTAGTGGGGCATATCCACAGCGACGACCCGCTGCACTACGACCATGCCCGACTGCTCCATCGGTTCTGGAACGCCACGGTGGCGGTCAGCCAAGCGGTTGCCAAGCGTACCGCGGACGCCTGTCCTGACGCAACGTCGCGGTTGGTTACGATACCCTACGGCGTCCCTACGCCGGCCGCGCTTCCCGAGCGGCAACGCCATGGTGATCGTCCGCTGCAAGTCCTTTACACCGGCCGGATCGACCAGCGGCAAAAGCGGGCTCTCGACTTGGTCGAGATCGTTGAAAAGGCGATCCAACTTGGCGCCCATGTGCAACTGACGGTGGTCGGCGCCGGCGAGGCGCTGGGCAAATTCCTGAGCAAGGCCGGGCCGCTGATTGAGCGTGACGCGATTCGCATGCTGCCCACGGTTCCCAATGAGCAACTGGCCGGCCAATATGCACAGGCAGACGTGTTTCTCTTGCCGTCGGCGTTTGAAGGACTGCCGTTGAGCCTGTTGGAGGCGATGGGACACGGCTGCGTGCCGCTGGTGAGCGACATTTCGAGCGGAATTCCAGAGTTGGTTGAAGAGGGGGTCGAGGGATTTCGTGTGGCGGTGGGCGATGTGATCGGATTCGCCGGGCGACTGAAGGCCTTGGCCGGCGACCGGCAGCGGTTGGCGCGAATGAGCCAGGCGGCATTCGACAAGATCGCCGGCAGTCCCTATCGGGCCGAAATTATGACGGCACATTACGCCGAATTGTTCAAGCAACTGGATGCCGACGCGCAGGCGGGGCGCTTTGTCCGTCCCCAACCCGGCTCAGGAGAAATTGCCCTGCAAGGCGGCTGGAATGGACTCTCGCGCCGGGCCCGCCGACTGGCGGGGCGAGGAGAATAAGGGGCGATCAAAGTCCCCGTCGTATGGCCACGTTGACTGAATCACTTCCATCGCTGCCGGATAAGTCGGCGCCGACGCCACTGGCGCGGGCGCCGCGGCCCTTGGCGGCGTGGCTGATTCCGCTGACGCTGGCAGTGGCAAGCGCCGCGGTTACCGCTCGACAGATTCACGTCGGCGGGTTTCGTTCGACCGACGAGGCCCGGCACGGCATGAACGGCGTATTCCTGTTGGATATGGTTCGCGAGGGGGGCTGGCGTCAACCGCGCCAATTTGGCGAACGCTACTATTCGCGGTATCCTTGCATCTCAATTCCGTACAACCACCCGCCGTTGTTTCACGCTTGTGAGGCCGTGGTCTACGCCGTGTGCGGCTTCTCGCCCACCACCGCCCGGCTCAGCGTGCTGCTGTTCCATGTGGCCAGCGTTTGCTTGTTTTATCAACTCGTTCGCGGCCACACCGATCGGCCGACCGGTGCGTTGGCCGCGGTGTTGTTCGCAACGGCGCCGGTGGTGCTCACCTACAGTCAGCGGACGTTTCTCGAGCCGGCAATGGTTTTCTTCATGTTGCTGGCCACCTGGCTGTTGCTCAAGTACGGCCGCGAACCCAAGCGATTTTGGGCCACATGCTGGCTGCTGGCCGTTTTGGCGGCAATTCTGACCAAGCAGACGGCGGCGATCATCGTCCCGGTCCACGTGGCATATCTGATCGCCCGTTTCGGCCGTCAGTTGTTCGAACATCCTGGCTTGAAGCTGCTGGTGTTGCTGGCGCTGGTGGGACTGGTCGGGTTGGCTTATCTCACGGTCCAGCACTCCACGTATCAGATGCGCACGCTCACAACCGGTACGATCGAAGGGCGGCTGTCGGCGCAGCATGTCTTTCGTTATCCGTCGCTATTGCCACGTCACCTGGGCTGGCCTCATTTGGCGGCCGCCGGGCTGGGCGCGGCGGTGTTGATTACAGGGCGACTTAAGGAACTGCGCCCAGAGGCGGTGCTGTTCCTAACCTGGGGCGTGGTTTTCTGGGTGGCGACGATCGTCCTCAACGATCAGGGCGCCGCCCGCTACATGTACCCTTGGATACCCGTGTGGGCCTGGCTTGGCGCGGTGGGCTTGGCGGCCGCCCGGCGGCAAATGGGTGGGGGCCTGGCGGGCTGGGCGGCCTTGGCGGCGTTCTTCATTCCGGTCGCCATCCGCGGCAGCGAAACCAATCCGCCGATTATGGAGGGTATGCGCCAGGCCGCGCAGTTCGTGGCCGACCGCCCAGGAGGGGCGACGGTGCTGGTCGATGGCGAGTGGGACGGAGAATTCGTTTTCTGGATGCGAAAGTACGATCCCCAGCGGCGGATCGTACTCCGTGGCAGCAAGGTTTTGTACACCTTTGCTTCCTATAAAACGATTGGTTTTCGGGCGTTCGCCGAGACGGAGGAGCAGATTCTGGACGTGCTGCGCCGCTATGGAACGCACTACGTGGTGGTGGAGAATCACGACGAACAGGCGACGGTCTCGGGCAGCCGGCTGCGGCAGTTGGTTCGCGGCGAGCGGTTCGAGCGCCTGGCCCATATTCCGTTGGTGGACAGCCAAGGCGCCCTGGGATCGACTCACCTTGACGTTTATTACTTTCGTGAGGCCCCGGAGCCCACGGCGGCCAGCCTTGAGCTACAATTTCCAGGTCTGAATCAGTCCATCACCGCGCCGCTGTTGCGGAGTTCCGCGTGGCCGTCCCCGCCCTAGATCAGTTCGACATCGTCGCCACCAACGCGCCTGCGGGCAATGTGGTTCCGGACGCGCTGCGTTCGCGCGACGATTTGCACCTGGTGGTGCTGATCTTCGCCCTGAACGAAGAGCCGACGGTGGCCAACCTGATTCGCCGCGTGCCGCGAAAGCTGCCGCGGGTCGGCCGCGTAGACGTGATCGTGATCGACGACGGCTCGACCGATCGCACAGCCATCTTGGCTCGCGAGGCGGGCGCCAAGGTGGTCAGTCACGGCCGCAACTTGGGCGTGGGAGCGGCGCTGTCCACGGGCATTGACGCCGGCCTGCGGGCGGGCGCCGACGTGATCGTACACCTGGACGGCGACGGACAATTCAATCCGGAAGACATCCCCACGTTGATCCGTCCGATCCTGGACGAGGGATATGGGTTCGCCATCACCACGCGGTTTTCAAAGCCCGAGTTGGTCCCGAACATGCCGCTCATCAATCGGCTGGGAAATCGGGCGGTGGCCTGGTGCGTACGGTGGGTGTTGTGGGGGACGCATTTCACCGACGTGCTGTGCGGCTTCCGCGCCTACTCGCGCGAGACGGCGCTGCGCCTGATGCTGTTCAGCCGCTTTACGTACACCCAGGAAACGTTGATCGACGCGGCCGCCAAGGGGATCCGCATCGCTGAGGTGCCGCTGCGCGTGCGTGGAGTGCGTGAGTTCGGTAAGAGCCGAATGACATCCAGCGTCTTGCGGTACGGCGTACAGGTGGGCGCCATTCTGCTGCGGGCGATGCGCGACGTCCGGCCGCTGTTGTTTTTCGGGTTGATTGCGCTGGGGCTGATGGTCGTGGGATTGGTGATGATGGCGCTGGGAGCGGTGCTGGCGATCGAGGCATCGAGGTTGCCCTATCGCGTGATTAGCGTGGTGATTTACGGCGGCGTGACGAGCGCCATCGCCGGAGTGACCATCGGCGCCACGGCCATGGTGGCCGACCAGATTGGCCGCACGCGCCGGATCGAGGAAGAGGCCCGGTACTTGGCAAGGCTGGCCTATTACGGGCAGTTCCGCCGCGGCGCACGCACAGATGAGATGCGATAAACCGTTGAGCTTAGGCTCGGCGGAACGCAGCCGGCGCGTTTGCATCGCAGTTAGGCGCCTTCGATGATGGCGCTAGGTTCGACCGATCATCGTCCGCCGGTAAACGCTCCAGGTTTGCTCCGCGGCAGTGGCCCAAGTGTATCGCCGGGCCGCGGATTGGACTCCAGCTTGAAGCTGGCGGTGAAGGCTTTGGTCCGTCAGAACTTGTATGATCGCCTCGGCCAACGCCGGCACGTCGCCCGGCGGAACCAACAGGCTGCCCGCTGGCGCCAGTTCGGCCAGCCCGCCGACGCGGCTGGCGACCAGCGGCCGGGAAAAATCGAGTGCCGCCATGGCCACGCCGCTTTGGGCCTCGAACCGCTGGTAGGGCAAGGCCACCACGTCGCAGGCGGTGAAAAAAAGTTTCACCTCGTCCGTCGGCACGTAGTCCAGGTGCAGGTCGACACAATCGCCGAGCCCCAGGGTGTCGATCAACTTTTGATAAGGGGTCCACGGCTCCCACAGCTTGCCTGCCACCAACAGTCGCACCCGGGGCGCCTGACGGCGAACAGCGGGCAAGGCCTTGAGCAACGTAGCCAGTCCCTTGTACGCCCGAATTGCCCCAAACAACAAGACCACCGGCGATTCCGCCGGCAGACTGAGCAGCTTGCGGGCCTCGACCTGGCTGAGCTCCTGGTCGCGAAATAGTTCGAAGCGCCCGGGCGGAATGCAGGTTACCCGTTCCGCTGGCAACTGGAAGCGGGATTTCGCCACTTCACGCAGCGCCTCGGAATGAACGATCACCGAGTCGGCCAAAGCGACCAGACGGCGGAGGCACCATTCAAAGGACCAACTTCGCGCGCGGTGCGACGAAAGGTTGTGCAGCGTCAAAACACATGGCTTGCCGCGGAGCCGAAACAACGCCATCACCGTCAGTTGAATGGGCCACTGAAACACGCTCCAGAACTGCACGTGGAGCAAGTCGCCGGGGCAGGTCAGACCTTCCCACAGCCAGGACAACGGGTTGTACCAAGCCAGCCGGCGGCGGGCATGCACGCGGGCCGGATCGATCGAGGGGAACGTTTCATCGGGCCGCAAACCTCCGCCCGGATAGAGTCGCCTTGGATAAAGGCTGTGAAATCCCATAAACTCCACACACGACACGGCGCCTAAGGCGTGGGCCAGCTCCAGGCAGTAGGCGCTGATGCCGCGGTCCGGCGGCAGCGAGCCGAACATAACGACGCGCGGACAAAGCGGCGCGGCAGACGCGTCAATCGGTAGGGGTGGTGAGGACACGAACGGGCAGTCCAAACATGAATCAGTCCAAGCTTAAGCATAACCTACGCCATCGCACGACGGTCGCGAGCTGCGCCGATCGCGGCGATTCACGAGTGCGCGTGCCGCTTCCGGTCCGTGTGGCGTGCCTGGTCGCCTGCTGGTTCATCGCCCCATTCGCGGCGGCCGACGAAGACTTGCCCAAGCCGCCGCCGCAACCGGCGCTGATGACCAACGATCCGGAGAAGTGGCGACTCGGATTGCAGAAACCGGAGATGGCGAAACTTCTGCGCCGTGGGCCCCAAGGGCAGGTGATTCGAGTGCAGCCGGCCGAGCCCGGAGAGGAAGAATACGAAATCACCGTTTATCGAGACGACTTTACGGTGGCCGAAGGGCAACACTATCGAATTCGATTTCAGGCCCGCGCCGATGCCCCACGGCCGATGAAAGTCATTGTGAATCAAAGCGAGCCCCCCTTTCTGCCGATCGGATTGATCGAACCCGTCTCGTTGACCACGAAATGGCAGACGTTTCAATTCGACTTCACAGCCATGCAGACGGTCGACCGAGCCCAACTTTCGTTTCACCTGGGAGGCAACGCCAGCCCCGTGGAATTCGGCCGCATTGAGGCGCTGCATTCGCGAAACAACGTCCGTCGCCAATGGATCGTCGTCGTGCTCGAAAGCGCCGCAGCCACGCTCGATTTTCCCACGGAGCAGGCCGATTCCTTACAACTGGATGTCACCAAGCTCGGCAAGAACCCCTGGGACGTGCAGTTGGTCGTCCCGAACACACCAGTTCGGTATGGCGAGCTTTATGCGCTGTTGACCCGCACCCGGGCAGCCAGGCCGTTTCGTGGCGACGCCTTCTTTTTCTCGGCGGGAGATAAACCCCAACGGCTGTCCCCCAAGCGGGTATTGACGGCTGAGCCCGAGTGGGCCTGGCGCCGACTGGAGCTGGGCGTTGGGGAGCCCGTCCGTCAGGCGCAATTGACGATCAACGCCGGCGCACACGAAGGGCTCTTGGAACTGGGCGATCCGGCGCTGACGGTGGTTCCCTGGCACGTCAACGCGACGAACGGAGCGTCGGCCGAGATTCAGCCTCACCCCGACCCACAAGCCACTCGTCTGGCAATTCAAAACACCCGCGGCAATTCGTACGACGTGTCGTTGGAAAGCCGCGGCTACGCGGCCGACGCGGGTGATCAATGCACGATCAAAATTCGGGCCAAGGCGGACGGCAAGCGCCCGGCGATTCTGTCGCTGTTGTCGCGCGACGCGGACTCGCTGTGGCAGAACTTGGGTCTAGCCGCGCCGCTGACGCTCACACCCGAATGGCAAGATATCGAACAAAAGTTCGTGGTCCAGGGTTCGGCCGACTTGGCGAGGGTTCATTTGTACCTTGGCGACAGCGACGTGGCGGTAGAGGTTGGTCCGGCAGCGGTCGGAGGATTGGGCGAAGCCCGCAATCCTGCGGCCAAATCGCCAGAAGACGA
>CAYWTU010000011.1:0-17103 GCA_964461275.1 uncultured Pirellulales bacterium
CGCGTGCGCGGCGCCGATGCCTCGTCCTGCTCCGGTGATGATCGCCACTTTGCCATCAAGTCGCGCACCCATCGAAACCTTTCAACTATTTCTGGTTGTCGGCGGCGGGAGAATCTTGCGGCGGAAAGACCAGCGTCAAGGTCTGCAACAGTAGAAACCCCACCAGCACGACCGCAAGGAACCACGGCGTGTAGCCGGCCAGCGGCACGCCTAGTTGAGCCGCTGCCGCGCCTATGAAAAGCAGCGCCAGAGAGAGCATCAGCAGGCTGCAGCCAGCGGCCGCCATCTTACCCTTGAATGTGTGCTGTTCCGAGTAGTCCTCGTCGTACAACGTAATCGTTCTGCCCTTGGCCAGGCTCCGCTCGACCGCGTCGGCCAACTCCAGAGTTCGGGCAGCTTCGGTCCAGGTGGGTGCGACGGGCGCCGGCTCAAGGGCGTCGCGAATTTGGCGCACGGCCGCTTGTCCCGCATCGTCGGCGGGGAACGCGTACGAAGTTGACTCGCCGCCGCGCGACTTTGTTACCGTCCAGCCGCCGGATTCGGGCATGTCGATGACCAGTTTTCCCGTCCGGCCGAGCAGGGTCAGGCGGCCGCCGAGGCGTTCCATGACCGGCCCCACCGTCCAGCGCACAGGCACGTCCGCCGGGCCGGCCCACTGCACGCCCAGGTTCGCATACGCCCGTTGGCCGTCGGCCGGCGCCAGCGCGGAAACCTGGTTCAACTCACCGGCGAAGATCTGGGCCAGGTCGGCGTCGCGGGCCAATTGTCGCCGGACGGACGTCTCGCCGCGGTCGGCCATTTGGCGCTCCAGCGAAATCTGCTCCACTGGCCCGACGCCCGCATCGCCGGCGGACAACAACTCCAGGGCGTGTTCAATCGACCCCCGTTTGCGGTCGATGAGCAGCGGCGCCAATCGACCGCCGACTTGCTCCCGAATCATTTCCAGCTCGTAATAGACGAGCATCGAATCGACCGCCGGGTGAACCACGACCGCGGGAACGCCCGCCTGCACGAGCTTGCGCAACTGCTCGGCTCGACGTTCTTGGTCGGCTCCCCGTCCCACCAACACCACGTCGGCCACCCGGCCTTCGAGCAGCGACTCCCAATCGTCGGTAACCCGAGCCGCCGGCGCCAGGCGAGCCAAATCTGCGGCCGCCGCGGCCGAGCATTCGCATATCCAAACCAGGGCATCCTGGCCCGTTGCAGCCACGGCCTGGGCAGCCGCTAAGGCGCCATCGTCTCCCAAAATTGCCAGCTTCATCCTGTCCGCTTCCTAATGCCAACGCCGGGCAGCGTGGGAATTTCGAGTCCAAGTATAGCTAACAGGCCGGCCAACATCCTGACAACCACCCACGAACTCCGGCTGATTCCGGCCCCAAGCGGCTCATTATTGGGGGCAACTGTGTCCTGACGGCGCAGAACGCCGATGAATCCAGTAGTCGAAAGGCCGGGCCCCTTCGACGACGCGTTGACCTTGGCGCTGGGGGCCAACACAATGGAGTAGAGACGGTTGCCTGCGGAATGAAGGACGTGCGTTGACTCGCACGCCTTCTAGCGGCAGATCCATCTAACGGTGAGTCCATGGCCGACATTTCTCCTTCGTCGCCGAACCTGACCCTCGCAGAGTGCGAGGCCCGCAACGTGCCGCACTGGCATCGGGGATTGGAGTATCTTCGCCCGCACTTGTCCGAATGCGAGTCCCAGGGGATGGGAATCGCCTGGCGGGAGACGCTGCCGGCGGCGTTGGAAGAAGCGCAGCGCGTCCAGAAGCCAATTTTTCTACAGTATAGTTGCTTTGAACATGGGCGGATGGGCGCACCGAATTTGTGAGTGGGCCACTACTTCGTGCGAGTTCGCATGATCCACACGCCGGGCATGGTTGACCTGATCAATCGGGAGACGGTTCCGGTTTGGCTCAACTATTCGCTGCACGGTTTTCCGCGCGACCTAAAGGCGTTCGCGCCGCACCATCGCGATACGTTGCCGTGGTTCCGTTTGAACTCGGCACATTCGATTGTAATGGACAGCGACGGTTCGCGGCTGTTCGGCGGCGGGTTTGAAGTTATCATTCAGCGCACTCTGGAGCAAAAGGACTTTCCCAACGGACCGTCGAACGACGACGACACGTTTCCCAAGAGCAAGCTCGAGGAAGGCATCGGCCGGTTCCGCGAGTACCATCGCCTGGCTAGTTTGGCGGCGACCGACCCCGCGAAACGGCGCGAACTGGACGATTTCATTGCCAGGCTGAATGAATGGCGCGATGCGTCGTACTTGCCGAACGTCGAGCCGCGCGTCTGGACCGGACTGATCATTTGTGACTTCGTTGGCCCCAATCCATGGCGGCTGTTCTCCGAACGCTGCCGCCATCCGGGCCCCAACGTGCCCGAACCGTTGGCGCCCGGCGTTCGCAATGCCGCACTGCACGCCTTTGCCAAGGTGGCCGCCGACACCAAGCCGCTGATTCCGATCGCTCAAAGGGTTCTCAACGCGTACTACGAAATTTGGCGGTCGCATCATCCTGACGACCCTTCGCTCGCGGCCGCGGCCCGATTCGCCGGAATGCACAGCGACGGTTCATCGTTCCCCTATGCCGTGCGGTATCGCGCCGCCAAGGGGGTGGAGTTGACCGCGGGCGTCAAGATATTCTCCGGAAGCGAGGACGAGGACGTGGTGGCGGTGTTCAAGAACTGGTACGCCGCCGCCAAGGACGACCCTCGCTGGGCCATCGAGGAATGCCAAGACCCGGCCCTACGATTCGTCTTTTTCCGCGAGCCTTTTTCCGCGAGCTGTGCCGCCCCAAGCTGCGGCGCTAATTAAGAGCCTTAATAGAAGGCTCTAAAGCACCACTGCTGGCGCTGCTGTCACAGCACGCGGCCTCTGTTGCGGGCTGTACGATTAACGCGGCATTTTCTTCATCTGCCGAACCGCTCTAGGTCTGCCCGTTGGACTTGGATACGCTTGGCAAACTTTACACGGTCAACCGCGTCCGTGGACCGGCTAGCTCGCGGGGACACCGAAACCCACCGATTTTTTTTGTGAGTCTAAATGAGGCCGCCGGCACGAGTTGTCGCGGCCTGCGAAAGAGGGCCGCCGCCGCCGGAACACGCGGCGGCGCACCGTTTGCTTAGGCCCACGATCGCCTGATCTCATCGACTTCCGTTCACGCCGCCTTCGGCCCTGGGCAGGACGTCCAATGCCGTGGCCGGTCTCATCTCGTCAGGAGAGCAGAGAGCATGGATGCTCGCTTCTTTCGTGGGCTCGCGGTGTGCGCCGCGATGTCCTGCCTGGGCGCCGGTTACAAGACTCCCAATTTCATCGTCGTGCAAGCCCCGTCGGCCGAATTGGCCCGAGAGGTGGGTGACACGGCTGAGCGCTTACGCCGCGAACTGGCTGTCGAATGGACAGGCCAAGCGCTTCCCAATTGGTCGCGGCCTTGTCCCATTTCGGCCAAGATCGCCCCGCACCTCGGCGCCGGCGGGGCAACCAGCTTCGTCTTCCATCACGGCGAAGTGTTCGATTGGAACATGAACGTGCAGGGGTCGCGGGAGCGCGTGCTCGACTCGGTCCTGCCGCACGAAATCACACACACTGTTTTCGCCAGCCACTTCCGTCAGCCGCTGCCACGGTGGGCCGATGAAGGCGCTTGTACCACCGTCGAACATGACAGCGAGCGAGACAAGCAGCACCGCATGTTGATCGAATTCCTCAAAACCGGCCGGGGAATTTCGTTCAACCACATGTTCGCGATGCGCGAATACCCGCCCGATATTCTTCCCCTCTATGCGCAGGGATACTCGCTGGCCCGCTATCTGATCGACCAAGGCGGCAAGCACAAGTTCATGCAGTATGTCGGCGAAGGGCTAAAATCCGAAGACTGGCCCGGCGTCACCGAGCGCTACTATGGTGACCAAGGGTTGGGCCAACTGCAGGACCGTTGGCTGGACTGGGTCCGGGCTGGCAGCCCGCTTCAATCGCTGCCAGACGGTGCACCCGAGCGCGGCGACAACCAGATCTTGTTGGCGTCGGCGGATGCGTCTGGAGAGCCCGCTCCCATCGTATATCGTGGTCAGCAGAAGGGGCGCCTGGCCGATGCGATTGGCAAGCTAGTTCCCGGCGGCGGACGCCGCCGCCAAGCCCAGCCCACCGGACCGTCGCCCGAAGTAGGTGTACCAGGTTGGGACGAACCGCCGCGAACATTGCCGCAGGCGCATGCCCAGGCCATTCCCTTGGCGGCAGCAGCGCCAGGGCAACCCTTGGCGGTTGAACCGCCGAACGTTCAGCCCGGCGCCGAGTCGGCGTACGCCATGCCAGCCCAAGCCCGAATCGATTCAGGAGCGGTCGGCTTTGCAACATCATCGGGCGGCGGCGCAGGAGCCGCTTCCGACCAAGGATGGCATCCGTCGATCGAGGCGCAACAGGCTGCCGGGGCGCCTGGAACGACACCGCTGTCGGCTCAACCATCGACCGGCAACGGACGGTCCATTTATGCGTCGGGCCTGGTTCCTCCCGAACCGTCTACAACCGCCGGCGGACCCTCGCGACAAGTTGTGCTCGAGTGGAGTCGCATCGAAGAAATGGCCTCTCGGCAGCGCTATCCAACGACTGGTGGCAGCGCGCCCGCCCCTGCCCGTGCGCCAACGTACGACGCCTCGCGGGCGACCGGAACGGTGTTGCGCTAAAGACTGCTAAACGACCTGACAACTGCCCTCTAACTCCCATTGTGTTCAGCGAATCGGGCAGATTGTTTGTTGGACTCTAAAACAGTTTCCTGGACCGATGGCGTCGTCGACCCGTCGCCGCTCCCGCCCAGTCCGGTACAATATCGGCTGGAACTCGGCGCTGGCGTTCTCCTGCGCCAGCGTTTGCACGCGACAGCGTTGTCTCTGACGCTAATCCGATCATGCCCGACCGAGATGCATCCGATTCGCCCTGGGCGGCGCTCGTCGAGCGGATCGACGATCCTTTGGCATTACGGTTGGCGGTCGAGGCTTTGTGGACGGCGCTTGACGCTCCTGCGGAAGCCGGACAAGTCTTAGGTAATCTGAAACGTAGCCTGCGCGCAGAATGGCTGGGCGTTGTGAGGCGGGCGGAAGCTGGTTGGCAAATTACTGCGGCCACGGGCGCTCCACCTGACCTGCCTGCCGATTTGCTCGGCGACGTGCTCGACCAAGGCCAGACCCTGGTTCGCCAACCATGGACCGCCGCCATGCTGGCTTCGCCCGGCGCCTCGTCGCAAGACTTACTCCTGATTCGGTCTGGGACCAAGCAACCGATTCCCGCGCGGTTTCCGCTGACTGAGCTGGCGCTGCTGATTGGCCGAGCGCTGCAATCGGCGCGCGACATCGTCGACGCCGCAGCCCGGGCTGAATATCTACAGGACATATTGGACGCCTCTCGCCAATGGCATCAAACGGTCCAACTTGAGCCGTTGCTGGTGCAAATTGCCGAGTCGGCATCGCGGCTGTTGAACGCCGATCGGGCCAGCATATTTCTCTGGGATCGTCCGCGCAAGCTGCTGATCGGCCGGCCCGCGCTCGGTGTGCCCGGCGGAGAACTCCGTGTTCCAGACGACATCGGCGTGGTCGGAGCGGTGCTCAAGTCGGGACAACCGTTGCGTGCCGGGCCCGCGCATAGTCCGGAGCGGATCAGCCACCAGATCGACGCCCAGACCGGTTACCGCACCGAATCGGTCCTTTGCGTTCCATTGCGCGCTGTCGACGGACAGCTCTTGGGCGTATTTGAGGTGATGAACAAGCGGACGGGGCAGTTTTTGGAAGGCGACGAAGCGGTGCTCAGCGAGTTGGCCCGTCATGCGGCCGTCTCGCTGGCCAACACGCAGGAGCGAGTTTCTCTCATCAAATCGCGTCAGGAAGTCGCCAGCGAAGCGGCCCGCCGGATTCAATTCATCGGGCGCAGCCAGGCCATCGAAAATCTGCGGTCGATGATTCCGCAGGCGGCGATGTCCGATTTGGCGGTTCTGGTTCTTGGCGAAAACGGCACGGGCAAGGAGGTCCTCAGCCAGGCCATCCACTATCACAGCCGCCGCCGCCAGGAGCCGCTGGTGGCGGTCAACTGCGCCGCGCTCAGTGAATCGCTATTGGAAAGCGAGCTCTTCGGCCACGAGCAAGGCGCCTTCACCGACGCCAAACAGGCCCGACCGGGCAAGTTCGAGTCGGCTTCGGGTGGGACGCTGTTTCTCGACGAAATCGGCGAGCTGAGCCGGGGAGGCCAGGCCAAGTTGCTCCGTGTGCTCGAAGACAAGACGGTCGTTCGCGTCGGCGGCGTCAAACCGATCAATACCGATACCCGCGTCATCGCCGCCACGAATCGCGATCTGCTCGAGATGGTTCGTCGCAAGGAGTTCCGCGAGGACCTGTACTACCGCTTGAACGTGATCAGTTTGCAGTTGCCGCCGCTCCGCGACCGGGGGGACGACGTTTTGGAGTTGGCTGAGCATTTCTTGGTGGAATTCGCCCGCAAGGCGGGCCGCGTCCCACAGCAATTGACGGCCGGCGCCCGCAGCAAGCTGCTCCAGCACCTCTGGCCCGGAAACGTCCGCGAGCTGCGGAATCTCATCGAGCGCCTGGCGCATCTGTTGCCGACTCAGGAAATCCAGGCGCAAGACGTGACATTTGCGGTCTCGGCCGAAACGCGGCCGCCGCGCGGAATTAATGACGACCTGACGTTGGCCGCCGCTGTGGACGCCTTTGAGGCAGAGTACATTCATGCGGCGTTGCAGCGCTGCCGCGGCTCGATGACCGATGCCGCCAAGCAACTCGGCCTGCACCGCGCCAACCTGTACCGCAAGATGAAGACGCTCGGCCTCGACCCGCCAGGCGACTAGCGCAGCGCTTTACCGTCTACACCATCGCGCCCGTATCGACCGGCGCCGGCAGGCAGATCGGCGCCGGCGAAGCGGCCGGCACGACCGCGAACGGGCTTACGGTGCACGAGCGGTCGCCGAAGCTGATGCCCAGCGCCCGGGCCGCTTGGACGGTTGGGCCGTCGGGCCGAACCGTCGACAACTTGCTGACCGCGTCGATGATCGGCACGCTGTCGACCCGGGGAGGCTGGAAGCAAATCATTTCGCCGAACCGACGATGATGCACCAACCGTACGGCGTGGGCGCCGAATTGGGTGGCCAACACGCGGTCGAACGTCGTCGGAGGTCCGCCTCGCTGCAGGTGCGCCAGCACCACGCACCGCGTCTCGCGATGCAGCCGCTTCTGAATCTCGCAGGCCACATAAGTCCCGATGCCCCCTAAGCGGACCTGCTGGGCGCCGCTGTCGTCGCCGTTGGTCACGAGCTCGCCGCCGGGCAGCTCCGCCCCTTCGGCCACGACAATCAACGTAAACCGCTTGCCTGCTTTCTCGCGGTCCAGAATTTTGTGGCAGACGTGCTCGAAGGTCCAGGCGATTTCCGGAATCAGGATGACGTCGCCGCCGCCGGCAATGCCGGCGTGCAACGCAATCCACCCGGCGTGACGACCCATGACCTCCAGAACCATGATCCGTTCGTGCGAGGCGGCCGTGGTGTGCAGCCGATCCAAGGCGTCGGTGGCGCAGGCCACGGCGCTGTCGAACCCAAACGTGTAGGCCGTGGCGCTCAGATCGTTGTCGATCGTCTTCGGCACACCCACAACCGGAATTCCATATTCGTGGAACTGCTGCGAGATCGACAGCGAACCGTCGCCCCCCACGCAGATCAACCCAGACAGGTTGAGTTGGTTGCAGGTGGACTTGGCGGCGTCGAGCATCTCAACGTCGATCGACAGCCGATTGTCCACGCCGCTCTTGGCCGCAAACCGCCCCTTGTTGGTCGACCCCAGGATCGTCCCGCCCTGGTTCAGGATGCCGGTGGTGTTCTTGTGCGTCAGCGGAATGTAGGTGACCGGATCGACCAGCCCCTCGTAGCCCCGCAGGAAACCGATGGTTTCGTAGCCCAATTGCTCGGCGCTTTTGACGACGCCGCGAATGACGGCGTTGAGGCCGGGGCAATCGCCGCCGCTGGTGAGAATTCCGATCCGTTTGGTCGCTTGGCTCATGACAGATCCTTCGACGCTGGCGGCGAGACGTGGCGGGGCAATGCGCCTCCCAGCAGCGGCTCGCTCGGCGGTACGTTGGTGGTGGAAGTGGTACGGCTCGACGGCCGACCGACAAATCTAGGTCGCGGATTGACGTTTCACGCCTTGCCACACGCGCAGGCCCGGCGCCCGCGGCGCAGGCGGAACAATCGCTACCATGCGACGAAACAGGTCGTCATCGCCGCACGTCGAAACCGTCAAATTCCCCGGTGGCGGAGGCGGCTAACGACGAGCGCCCGTCAACATACCGGGCCATCCGCCGCTCTAGTGCGGCCACAAAACTCGCAACTTCTTCGGCCGCCCCTTCGACCACCACCAGCACCCGCCCGTCGGAGAGATTTTGCACGAATCCGGTCACGGCGAACCCCGCGGCCAATTCCCGCGTCGTGTAGCGAAACCCGACGCCCTGCACCCGGCCCGAAAAATGGATGGTTTGGCGGATGGTCATCACGTGGTCGGTCATGGGTACTGGGGCGGAGCAGCTACTGGCGAGGCGCTTGCCGACCATCGTACTCCCAGCACCGTCGCCGCTGCGACAATGGAGGCGTCGACCGCCCAACTGGCCCAGGCCCAGCCGCCTCGAGCCAGCAGCCCGGCGGGAAGTGGTCGCCCGACAGCCGCCTGTCGATTGAGAAAGTCATACAAGCCGGCCGGGGCCAGCCGCGATCCGTGTTCGGGAAACGCCAGTCTGGCGGCGGAATCGTCCCGCGGCGCATCGCGTCGATTCGCGCGAAGAAAGGCCGCGTGATGCTGAATGGCACACGCCGCCAGCGCCGTCAAGGCCGCCAACGGCAGCAGCCAACGCGGGCGACCAACGCCTCGCCACCTGGCAATCGCTCCGATTCCCAGGGCTAAGACGGCACCTTGCGCAAGAGGAAACAACAGCCACGGCGCCGCGACGCCTTGGGCCCATTCGGATACCCAACCAACCACGACCGCCAGCCCGGCGACAGCGACCAAAAAGCCGCTGGCGGGGTCGCTCCCGGATCGCCACTGCGTCTTGTTGCTCGTTGTCACAACCGCTTCGCGCGCCCTTTCGAGGCCAACCAACAACCTGTTCGATTCGCTGAGATTTGCGGGAGTTAGCGGGCCGATGTCACGATCCTTGGCGGCCTAATCAGCATGCTCGCCATGACCAAGGTGCGGCGCCGCGAACTCCTTGGCGTTTTGAATGTAGTGCATCGCGCCGGCGCGGTTGCGCACGATCTCTTCCGGCGTCAGCGGTCGCTTGACCTTGGCCGGCAAGCCGACCACCAAACTGCCGTCGGGGAAATTGGCTCCTTCGAGCACCACAGCGCCTACCGCCACGATGCAGTTGCTGCCAATGGCCGCCCCATTTTGCACCACCGCCTTCATCCCAATGACCACGTTGTCGCCCACCGTGGCGCCGTGAACGATCGCCCCGTGTCCGACGGTCACGCCTTCTCCCAATGTACAGGGAAACCCCGGGTCGGCGTGCAACACGCAGCCGTCTTGCACGTTGCTCCCGCGGCCGACGCGGATGGGGGCACAGTCGCCGCGTAATACGGCGTTGAACCAGACGCTGCTGTCTTCGTCCAGTGTGACGTCGCCCAGCACCACAGCCCCCGGGGCGATGTAAACGCTAGGATGCACCTGTTGTGGGCGAAAGCGGACGTGGTCAGACATGGGCGGCGCGGATTGAAGAAGACTTAAACGTTGCAGGAACTGTGCCGGGCCGCCATTGTGGCCGAGGCGGACGGGTTGGGCAATTGGCCGGGGGCAGGTCGTTGACTGGCGTCCGAGGAAAAAATCGACTGTTGCCCGCGGTGGGTTCATAATGAGCCCTGTCGTTCCTAAGCCACGGTAGCAGCCGCTGGAACATCTTGGGCAGGCGGTTCGGGTGCAAAAACCTCACTACGCCGAGTGCCACATGTCGCCGACAGTGAATTTGCAAAGTCGCCGCTGGACTCGGGTCCTGGCCGCCTGCGGGCGACGAATGCGCGACGCCTGGTGCATTGTCGGGCTGGCGGCGGCGGTGTTCCTGGCGTTGGATCGCCTCGCCGCGCGAGTATGGGACGATTCCGGCGTCGAGGCCCTGGTCCAATCGCGGCAATTTCGCCAGGCCAGTCCCGATTTGTCCGACGCAATGGCCCGAGAACTTGCCAGTGAAATCCACGCCACCCACGACTCGCCATTCGTCGCCACGCGATTTCGCTGGGAACCGCTGGTGTACTGGCGCAGTCGGGCGCACGCCGGCCGCTGGATAAACGTCGACAACAGCGGACTGCGCCGTACTATCGTGCCTGCCAAGGCGGAGGGCAAACCTGCGGTTTCAGCCGGAACATCGGAAACGGTGTTCTGCTTCGGCGGATCGACGATGTGGGGCGCCTGTGTAAGCGACGAGGCAACGATTCCCTCGCTGCTAGCGGCTGAGCTTCACAAGCGCGGCATCTCCGCCAAGCTCACCAATTTCGCCCAGATGGGTTACGTCTCCACGCAGTGTCGCGTGGCCTTGGAACAGGAATTGCAGCGAGGCAACGTCCCGACAGTGGCTTTGTTTTACGACGGTTACAACGACATCGGGTCGGCACTGGCCAATCCCACTCCAGGACAGGCCGGTGACGAGTATCAGCGTCCGTCGCGCGAGCAACTGATTCGCGAGCCGACTCTGTGGAGCCTGGGCCGCCATTATTTGCGCGCCTCGTTCACCGCTCGAGTGTTTCAGCCCGACTGGCGCGAGCAACTTGCCGCACAGATCCAGCGGAACCTGTCCGAAACAGAAGCGAATCAGGTGGCGTCGGCCGCGGTCGAGCGGTACTTGAACAACATCCGCTTGATACAGGCGCTGGCCGAGGCGTATGGCTTCGAAGCCCGGTTCTATTGGCAGCCCCTGTTGTATGCCCGCCGCGAGCCGTCGGACGTCGAACGTGAAATCCTGGTCGCCGAGCCTGGCGCGGAAAGTATGCACCGCGCGGCGCGGCAAGTCCTGGTAAGCGCTCAACGGCAGTGGGCGAAGACCGACCCGGCCGTACGGCTTCTTCGCGATTTGTCACAGGTGTTCGACACCGCGAATTGGCGAGGCAAGACGGCGTTTTTCGACGCCTGTCATTTGGGCGAGGCGGGAAATCGCACCGTCGCTACTGCCCTGGCGGACGACATCCAAACCGCGTTGCGAGAAAGGCCAGCTAGCAACCGACTTCACCAGCGACGTCCTCGGCTGACGGAAAAATGATTCCCGCGCTGAGAATTACCGTTTTTGACACACGATTCGTGAGTGCCGCGGCTACTGCACCAGCGCGGCTTCGAGCTTAGATAGCGAGTCCTGCTCCCGCGGCGTCAGGACTTCGTCGGCCAACTTGCGGTCTCGGGCTTGTTGCAGCGCCCAGCGAGCCTCTTCCAGCGAACCCGCCTGCTGATGCGCCAGCGCCAGGTGCAAGAAGCGGATGCCGTTGGCCGAACTGGCTTTGGTCAAATCCCCCAGGATGCTCAGCGACGACTGCACCTTGCCTTGCGCCAACAGGATCATCGCCTGCGAGTCCTGTAAAATTTCCAGCGGACCGGCCTTCTCCATCGCTTTGATGATCATTTCCAACGCCTCATCTTGTTTTTCTTGCCGGCTGGCCAAACAGGTGGCCAGGTTGTTAAGGGCCGGCACGTTGTCGGGTTCGATTTCCAAGGCTTTACGATAGAGCGCCTCGGCATCATCGTTGCGCGACTGCATGACCCGCAAGTTGGCCAAGGCCAATTTCATCTGTACGTTCTTGGGGCTCTTCTCCACGGCGCTGACCAGCAACTCCTCGGCCCGTGAGACCTCGGCCGGCGGGGCTTTCGACTTCGCCAACAGAACCGCCAAGGTAATCATCGGCTGCGAAGTGGCCAGCGATGCCGAAGCCTCGAGTACGACCGACATGGCGTCCGACACGCGGCCGTTGGCCGAGAGCCACTCGGCGAACGGTTCGAAAATGGCCGGCGAGAATTCGACCCCCTTGGCGAACCAGCGTTCAGCCGAATCGGCGTCCTTGATTTCAGCAAACAGTTTGCCAGCGTCGGCGCAGCGCTTGCCGCGGACCTCGTCCCCTTCAGCGTTGGCCAGCCATTCCTCCATAAACGGCTCAACAAGGGCGTCAATTTCGCTCATCCGCTTGCCTGCCGCCAACCACCGCACCCGTAGCGCCGTGGCCGGGAAGCTCTTGGGATCGTTCGCCTGCAACTGATCGATCCACGTTTCCGCGTCTTCGGTGCGGCCATCCTTGAGCAGCAAATCGGCCAGCATCGCCACATGCTCCGGCGTGGCGCTCGACCGCGTGACCAGCGCTTTGTATTGATCGATGGCCCGGCTGTTCAGATGCTCCTGCTCGTACAGCCGGGCCAAGACCACTCGATCCTCGTCGCGAATGTCGCGTTCGTTCTCGACGAGCTCCTCAAGCAGGTCAAGCGCCCGGCGGCGATCGGCCACGCCGCCGCGTTCCAACAGGACGTACACCTGCGCCCGCATGTTCGTGGCGCTGGATTGCTTCGCGCCGCGCTCGATCGCTTCCAAAAGTTCGACCGCTTCCTTCCAGTTTTTCTCGCCGCCGCGCCGCGCCAGCAACATCGCCAGCCGGCGACGAACGTCGGAGGCCGGCTCCAACTTGAGCACGTTGCGTAAAGCGTCTTCGGCTCGTTGCACATCGCGATAGCTGAAAAAGTTGGCCGCCTGTTTCTGCACGCCCACGTTGTTCGGCGCCAGGTCCATCGCCTTGCGGTAATGGGCGTCGGCCGCCTCAAAGTCGCGGATCAATTCGTAGCCCTGCCCGGCCACGAAATCGCGACGGCCCGGATCGTCCTCGGGAACCTTGCCCAGCAACCGCTCGAGCGTCGCCCGCGCTTCGTCCATCTGCTCGGTCTGCGAATAATAGCTGAGCAGCATCATCCACGGCCGAGTGTCCTCCGGCTCGGCGTGCTCGGTGGCCCGCAGAAACACCGGCAGGGCGTCGTCGAGTCGTTTGGCCAAGAGCAATGCCTGACCGTAACGGATCAGCGTCTTGGGATCATTCGGACGGCGTTTGGCGGCTTGTTCGGCCAATTCCAGCGCCCGGCTGAGTTGGTTGTGGCGAATGGAAACGTCGATCGCCATCTGCGTCATGTCCGAGGAGAAGTCGCCCTGCTTACTCAGCCGCGACAGGAACCGATCGGCGTCGGCGATTCGATTGTCCTCGAACAGCAACGAGATCAGCCGTTCAAGCAACGCGTAGTCGTTGGCGCCCAAATCGACGGCCCGTTGGTACGCCTGAATGGCGTCGCTCGTTCGGCCGCGGCGCTCTTCAATCTGACCGCGGAGGATGTGCCCCATGGGCCACGACGGTCGAGAGGTGAGCACGGTGTCTTGCAGCGTCGTGGCCTCGCTGAATTCGCGATCGGTACTCGATTGGCTTTTGGCCAATAGCCGTCGCGCCCGCAGGTAACGCCAGGCGGTGCCGTCGTTGCCTTCCATGGAGCGCAGTCGGTCTTCCCAATGTTGGGCGTCGTTCAGATCGTTCTCGTTCAACGCCAGCTCGCCCAGCAGTTTCAATAGCTGCAGGTTTTCCGGGCCGCTGCGCGACAGTTCACGCAGTTGCTCGCGGGCGGCGGTTAGGTCGCCTTCCTTAACGCTCAACTCGGCCATCTGGAACAATAGCTTCGGACGATCGATTTCCGGCGCCAACTCGATGGCCGACTTGAGCTCCGTTCGGGCGCCCTCGAAGTCGCTTCGTTGGCTGAGTAAGGCCACGCGCAAGAGCTGTGTGGCCATCGACGCGCCTTGACGCGTCTGATACTCATTCAGCAACCGGTCGGCCTCGGCGGGCGTGCCCCACATTTGCTCTGACAGAATGGTGGTTTGCCACAAGACCAACGAGCCGGAGTCTTTCTCCAGCGCGTCGTGCAGTCGTTTGAGTGCTCCGGACTGGTCGCCGCGGGCGGCCATCGACTCCGCCTCAAGCACGGCCAACTCACTGACGTTGGCGTTGAGCTGCGCCGCCCGACGCATGGTCGCTTCAAAGGGTTTCCATTCGCCGCTGACTTGACCCAAATTGCGTTGCAGGGCCATTTGCGCGCGGGCCATGGCGACCCACAGCTCGGCCGGCGGGTCGTCGGCGTTCATGCCGGTTTCGTATCGCGTGACCGCCTTCTCCGGCAGTCCCGCCAATTCGTAGGAAACGCCCGCCGCCAGATAGTGCTTCGCGCGGCGATTCTGCAGCTTGATCACCTCGTCGTATACGGTGGCGGCCAGGTCGTGCTGGTTTTGCGCCGCGTGGCACTGCGCCAACTGGTAGTGCACGGTCACCAGCCGGTCCAGTTCGTCGCCGGCCACCAGTCGCGACCGCATCGAAACCAGCACCTCGCGCAGCCGGGGAACGGCCTTGTAGAAATCCCCCTTCGCCGCCAGCCAACGAGCCCGTACAAATTTGGTGTTGTCGTTCAACTCCCGCGACGATTCCAGATCTAGCTCGCGGGTCTGTTCAAAGATGTTCCGCTCGATAATCGAAATCTGATCGTCCGCCTCGTCCAACCGATTCATCCGAATGAGCAAGTCGGACAGGTTTAGACCCAAGTGGAGCATAATGGCCGTGTGTTCCGGTCCCACGCCTCCGGGCCGCCAGGCCTTGCGCGTTTCATCGCTCCCTTTGCGCCACACGTCCAAGGCCTGTTCGTACTTCTTGGCGGACATGTAAGCGAAACCCAACGCCAACATGCCCCGCTTTTCCGTCGGATCTTTTTCGACTACGCGCTGACAGTAGCGAACCGCCTCGTCGTACTGGCCGCGCCGCATCGCCCGGCTGCCGGCGGACAGCAATACGTTGACGTCGTCGGCCGACATCCGCAGCGCCAAGTCCAAATCGACGTCCGCGTCCTGCAGCTTGTACTTGGTGCGATATTCGTAGCGGGCAAGCAGCGCGTCGGAGCTCTCGGGGTTGTTGAGCACCAGCCGATTCAAGACCGTGTCCGCCAGTTCGTTGCGACGCTCTTGGCTCTGATTGGCGAGTTCTGAGCGGTAAATATCGGCCAGACCCAAAGCCAGCGAAGGGTCGTTCGGATTGACGTCCACGGCCAGCTTGTACGACTGCGCCGCCTTTTCCATGGTGACCAACGTGCCGCCGGCCTTCGCCTGCTGGTACTCGGCCACGGCCTTCACGCTGCTCCCATCGGGGTCGGCGGGCGCCAGTTCATTAAGTTCGTTCGCGTGGTCCACCGCGTTGCTGAATTGCCTTAGATAGAGATAGCGCTTGGCCAGTCGGCGGTGCAGGCTGGGGTTTCCCGGCTCGATTCCCGTCGCCTCCTTGAGCATCGAGGTCGACCGCTGCACCTGGGTGAAGGAATGGGCCCCCTTGTCGAAAACTTCGGCCAGGTGCACGCGCGCCTGGCCGTCGTCAGGCCGCAGCCGCAGGTAACGAAAGGCGTACTCCGCCGAATCAAGGTACTTCTGGTCGGCCTCCAATTTCTGCGACATCGACAATAGCGCGCTGGCCTGGCGCTGAATCTGCAGCCGGTGCCAGAAGTACAAGGCCGGCGTGAGAACCACAATCAAGGTTACGGTCGCGATGATCAGCGGCTGGTTCCATTCCCGCGCCAGCACCTGCCGTTGAGGCTTTAGCCGCGACCAAAAGTCGGACATGAACAGCTCGGTCAGCGACCGCACGGCTGTCATCTGGCTGTGATAGAAATTCACCAACCGCGAACGTTCGACCCGGTCCTTCGGTCGCGTGTACGGTTGGAAATCCGGGCGACGATTCATGGCACGCCTGACGCTGGAGATGTACGGGCCGACCTATCGTGGGGTGGCGGACGTTCTAGCGGCTGTGATGTTTCATCGGCGCGCAACAACCACCGCTGCCGGCCCCCCATTGTTGGTATGGTCACCGCTGCGCCAGACGTTGTCAAGCAAGTTCACCCGCGGCGGGAAGGGGGCCAGCAAGACCAGAGAAAATAGCTCGTCGGCGCTAGACGAGACCCTTACGCACGGCCCACACCGCCGCCTGAGTACGATCGGTGACGCCGATCTTGCGCAAGATGTGCTGCACATGCTCCTTGACGGTCTCGTAACTGATTTTTAGGCTCTGGGCGATCTCTTTGTTGGTGAGGCCCAGCGCCATCTGCCGCAGAACTTCGCTTTCGCGCTGCGTCAATGGAACTTCCACGTCGGAGCCAAGTCGCGGCGTCGCCAGCGCGGCGGTCACCCGACGCAGTTCATTGCGCGTCCAAGCGTCTTGGCCGGCCGCGGCGCGGCGCACGGCGGCCAACAATTCATCGCGAGTGCCACCCTTGAGCACATAACCCGATGCTCCCAAGGCCACCGCCCGCGCTACATACGTTGGATTGTCGTAGCTGGAAAGCATCAGCACCGGCATTTCGGGGCGCTCTTGTTTGAGGCGCGCCAGCGCCGTGAGCCCATCGCTACCCCCCATCCGCACGTCAAGCATGACGACGTCTGGCCTGAGTTGCAGCGCCGTTTTCACGGCCTCTTCACCGTTGGAAACCTGCGCCACGATGTCGATCTCGGTGCCCGCAAATAGCGACACCAGTCCGGTACGCACGACCTCATGATCGTCGGCAATTAGAACTCGAATGCTCATTCTGTTTTCATCCGGATGCTTCGGCCGAAGCGCCTTGAGAACACCGTTGACAGCGAAGCCGGCAATGGGCCGTCCGCGGCGAAAACTGCGAAAAACTCGGCATCAAACTAGCTGCGCTACCCGTGCGACCGGTGCACGGCGCTACAACGACCGTTGGATGCTCGACACACACCCCACCAAGATACCACCCGCTCATACCCCCCGATTTTAGCAATCCGTCCGGGGAATGTCACGCGAATTGCACTAAATTGGCGCGTACTCGCTTCCGGTCCATTCGTACTCAACTTGGGGGGCAATGGCCAATCTATTTGGCCGCAGGCTCTGCCGCCTCGCGGTGCCGCTGGGCGGCGCCCCGATAGACATTCACCGTCACGGGATTAACCGCCGACTCGGCCAGTTTCATCAGCGCCTCCGCCCGCAGCCGATGGGCCGGGGCGAAATCGGGTGCCGCCTCGAGTATCACGTCG
>CAYWTU010000012.1:0-16831 GCA_964461275.1 uncultured Pirellulales bacterium
ACGGCTACACGATTCCGGGCGTCAAAGTCGAGCTACTCGAAACGAGCGCCCAAGCGATCGAGCGCCGGCTGTGGGAAAAAGCTCACGTGCCTGTCACGGTGCATCAACTGCTGTGGGTCGTCGAGCGACTCTTCGACTACGAAGGCTGCCACGTCCATCAAACAACGTTCATCTTCAACGCCACGTTCGATCACGACGTGCTGCGCCAACGACTCCGCCGCCACAATCTGTTGTGGTGGCCGCTTGGCCTCACGCGCCGCCTGCGGCTCTACCCCGAGTTCCTCCGAGGCAAACTGGCTAATCCGCCCGAGACTGTCGAACACCTGTGCCTGCGTTGAGGAATCTTGCCCGACGTGCGTGCGCCGCTTGGAGCGTGTGCCCGCCTTCCACCCATCGACCGAATAAAGCTGTGCTGACTGTCAAAGGTGTTGCAAATCGTGTGGGCGTGTCGGCCGGTCTGGTCTACGACTGGATTGCGTCCGGGCGGCTGGTGCATTTCCGCTTCGGAAAATCCGCAAAGCGCGGGGCTATCCGAATTGCGGAAGCCGATTTGGATGCCTTTCTGCAAACGCTCAGGCGCGGGGCGGCGCCGAGGGTCAGCAAACCCCCGGCTCCTAGCCCGGCGAAGCGCCAATTCAAACACTTGTCCGTTCGTTGACCGCACCGCGGTTCAACTGCTCGTGCAGATGGTCATGCCGGTCGCCGAGGTGCGAGTAGACCTTGCTGAGCATCGTGGCGTCGGCATGGCCCATGAGAGCGGCCACGGTCAAGTGGTCGATCCCTTGTTCTAACTTGCGCGTTGCAAAGCCATGCCTCAACACATAGGCGCAATACTTCACGCCCAGGTGCTTCTTGAGTCGGCCAAAACGGCAACTCATGCTCGCTCGTGTCCAACGGCGGCCGCGAGCGTTGACGAACAAGAGGCCCGTTGGGCGTTGGCTCAACAGTTTACGGATGATCGCCGCGGCTCTCTCCGTCAGGTAAATCACGCGAATGCGTTTCTTCCCTTTGGCCTCGGCGGCGGGAAACACCACGCGATGTTTGACAAGCTCGACGTGACGTGCCTCAAGATTCTTCACTTCCTGGGGGCGGCAGCCCGTTTCCCATGCGAATTCGAGCAAGTCACGGAAACAGTCGCCTTCGGCGTAATGATCGCGAATGGCTTCCCATTCCTCGACGGTCACGACTTGTTCGCGACGGGTCGCTTGGGGCTTCTCCAAATAGGCAATCGGCGAGGTCGAAATGTATCCCAGCTTGGCGGCCCAATTGAACGGCCGCTGGATGGCGATCATCGCGCCGCGGCGATAGTTCGGGCCCCAGGTTGGATGACGGTCCAACCATTCGACTACGTGGTAAGGCCGCAGGTCAGTCGCCGGCATGTCGGCGGGTGCTGGCAAGGAATTGGTAAACGACTGAATGTGCGCCTGATACCAGTCGTAGGTGCGGGGGGCGCGGTGCTTATGCGCCCAGTCGAGGTAGCGGTCGAAGAGGTCCGCCACGGTCGGCCCGGCGGCCGCAGTGGATGCCAGCGGAATGCGGGCAGCCGACGGCAGGGACATCAGCCGGTGAAACTCGCGGTCGGCCTGGCCGTCGTTCGGACCGAGGTTGTACCGCTTGCCCTCGATCGTGACGAACCAAGACTGCCGGTCTTCCCGCCACCAAGGTTTGGGGGAGCGAGCCATGAATCAACCCTCCAGCAACGAGCCATGTGGATTCCCACGGCGTGCCTTCGGGTATGCCGGCCTCCGTCCTGGTTGCCGCCAGGGCGGGGGCCTCGATTCATTCTGTACCGGAATTCTGTACCAGAGCCTTTTTCAGGCAAGGGCTTTCGCCGAAAAATGCGAAAAAACCCGAGCGAGGACGACGGGACTCGAACCCGCAACCACCGGATCGACAGTCCGGTACTCTAACCAATTGAGCTACGTCCCCAAGCCGGCTGGATGGGACTCACCGTAAGCTCATCGTTGGTCAATAGTTATCGACCGACGCTGCTCTACCGGAAGGACCAACCAGGAGAGGCAATTATAGCCGCGCTTGGCTGAGTGACAAGCGACTTACGCGTTCGGCAGCCGCCGGCCAAAGCGGCGGTATTCTTGGCCTAATCGCCGCGAAAAACAGCGAGCGAGGTTCCCGGCCTGCCCCGACGCCGGGAACCGTACGCTCAGACCTTGACGGCCCCGCCGACGGCGCACCGGTCGACGGCCGTCGCGACGGTTCGCCTTCGTCGACAACCTGCGAAAGGAAGCCAAAGACGATCCGCGCGCACATCGTGACGTACCCCCCGCCGGTCCTTGCCCCCTGGATGGCATGACCGGTGGGAATCCATCGAAAGGAATACTCCCTTTCAGGCTCGGAGGTTTCACACCAGACGAGGAGAGCTCGGCACTTCACCAAAGCGGTTAGCAGCCCAGGAGTTGCGTAGGCCGCCCGGGTGCGTTGATGCCGGTCCAGCATCGACTAATCCGGAGTTAGCGGCACAACGAACGTATGGCGCCGAGCGGCAGATGGTGGAACGATTTTCTAGCTGTATGCAACTTCCACTGCCTTATAGATCGTGCGGACCTTGCTGAACCCCAGACGGTTATAGAGCCGAATCGCCCCCACGTTTTGCGCCGTCACTTCTAAGAACGCCCGGCTCAGTCCAGCGGTCTGAAAGCCTTTCATTGCCGCCACTAAAAGCACGCCGCCCAGGCCTCGGCCGCGGTGCTCCGGAATGATGCCCAAATTCTGCACGGCGCCAAACCCGTGTCGGTCCCGGATGCCTTGAATTGTCCCGCAGTATTCCGGCGACTGGCCGGCCCGCCAGTCGTAGGCGATAAGCCAGGTGGCGCCAGGCAAGAAACCATCCTTTTGGCTGATTTCGTTCATCAGCCGTAGGCAACCTTCGTGTTCGCCAAGGCAGGGAAACACGTTCGCGTCGATCTCGGTACGGAAGCTGAGAAACTTGGTCTCGGCGTGAATCGGCAGGAGCGCTTCGTCCCAGGCCACGAGGCGATATCGCTCGGGCAGCCTGGGCGGTTGCAAGGGCGTGAGGCGCAAATCGACTTCCATGCGGAAGCGTTTGAAATAGGTCAATCCCATCGCCGCACCACGCCATGACGACGTTCAATTTGCGCACCGGCCGATCGCAGCCGACAATCTGCGCCGCCGGCCGCCCAAAGTCCGATGAGAACGCACCCGCCCGCTGGCGGCGTCCACGCGACCGTTCAATCTATCCGCGGTCGCCGCCCAGGTCAAATTTTCCGCACGACATCGCCCGGCGCAACCGCCGTGGCAACAAGTAGTTACCGCAGCTCAGGCCCGGCGGGATGGCCATCCCGCCGAAATTCTACAGGTCAGGACCAGTCGCCAAGGCACAGTTGAAATATACCCGCCAGAAACGGGTCAGGCGGCAGGGAGAATTGCCGCAAATGCAGTTCGCCTATGGAGGGCCAGCCACCCCAGCGTTCCGGCTAATACACAAACTCCAGTCCCACCATGCCCCCTTGAAACACGGTCAGACCGCCGTTGTTGATGTGTGGCGCTTCGCCCACTTTGAAGCTGAGCTGCTCGGGCGCCAGGGCCAGGCCAGTGACCCAGGTCATGCCGTAGTCAAAGCGGAACATCCACCGCGGCGATAGATGGTACGAATAGTTGAGGATCCATTCGCCCACGAAACTGAGGTCGCGGACCGAGGCGGTGTTGTTGTAGCTCGTTTGGGGAAGCAACTGATTGCGGAACGGCGTGGGGTCGTCGATTTCAACCTCCGTGGTTTGCTCGGCGAAGTTGACGAACAATCCAAACTTGACGCCCAAGCCCACCGACCATTCGCGGTCGGTGTACGCCAAATCGCCGCCGACCTGGGCGCCATAGAGGTGGTTGTTGGTTTGGACGCGGTAGTCGCCGCGGAAGGCGTTGTCGAAATCCCAGTCGATGAACCCGGTGCTTGTCCAACTGAAGCCTTCATTGATGTTCAAGAAGCGCGGGCCAATGGACAACGACGGGACGAAGTTGGGCGTGACCATCGGCGTCCAGCCGCCGGGTTGATACACCAACTGTTCTCGGCGCTGACCCCGACGGATGCGCCGCGTCAGTTGAAAATCGTGCAGGTCCGAGACGTACTTGAAGCTGTGGGCGTCGGCGGCGCTAAAGCCTCGCACGTTGTTGCCAAACCGGCTAAACAGGTCGCCAGCTGTAAAGGACGCTGTGGAAACCGGATCAACGTCCTGGTTGGGGCGAGAAAGCGTCACCCTTGTCAAGGCTTCCACGCGATCCTGAGACGTGAAATGGGAGAACCCCAGGTACGAAGCTTCCCACATGTGGTCGCGATTGCGTTGATCTCGTCCGACGTAACGACCAATCGTTATTCGTGCGCCAGGGGCCAGGTTGAAGCGGTCATTGTTGGTCGTTAGGGCAGGCGTAGTAACGAGCACCTGATTGCCTTGCGCGTCCGTTCCCAGGCTAAGGCGCTGGGCCAACGTTTGCGAACGCGCCCGGGTGCGGTGCAACAAAGTAAAGTCGACGCGCGAATACCAATGTTTGCAGGTGGGGCAATCGTCGCGGCCACAATAGCCGCACTCGCCGCCCAGCGTCTCCTCGCCTTCGATGTACTCGCCGCTCAGCGCGTCGGAGTATTCGCTTTCCAAAAGCGGAGCAGGCTCGCCTTGCTCGATCGTCGCCGCAGCCTGCTGGGCCACGGTGTCGTCATCGCCTCGCAACGGCGCTAGCTCAGGTAGAACGGGAGCGGTGTCTTCATCCATTTCCTCCATCGGCTCATCCCACGCCTGCTCGCGCACGGGAAGCCGGTTGGGCGGGGCCTTGGCCCAGGCGGACGAGGTCTCCACGACCAGCCCCACAACGGCCAAAACGACTGCCAACTTCTTGATGAGCGTCTGTGCCACGGATGCTTCCTCCGTCTAGCGCCGCGGTAGGAGTGCGAACCTTTACCGGGGCGGACGTACCGCTGGAAAAACTCCCTTTCCACAATCGACCGTCTCCAGCCTGCACAACAGGAATAACCGTCAAAATCCGAAGAATCCTTGCAACCGACAAACTCAGCCACGCTCGACGGCTCTGTGGAGGCTGCCCCATTTGCCAGCGTTCTCACATTCAAACGGGAGCCCTGCGACAGGGTTAGAGACGTGGCCAAGGCAGGTCGCCGGCTGATTGACTGGCGGAAGCTGGGCAATATCGGGCAAAATGGGGTGTCCGTTGCCGTCCAAGTTTATTTCCGCTGAGGACCCGCCTGCCAGGGGCCCTTCCCCACTGCGTTCGCTCATCGCCTGCGGCACCAAGCTCTGGCTCCATTCGACCGATCCGGAGCGCGTCGACGCCCCTCGGTCGCTCGGGGCCACCGGCGCCACGTCCAATCCAATCATCGTGGCCGACCTGCTCAAGACCGGCCGCTTTGATCGCGACCTGGAATCGTTGATGCGCCAAGGGCTAGGCGATCACGACGTGGCTTGGCAGGTGACCGACCTGCTGGTGCGGCGGGCCCAAGAAGTCTTCCTGCCGGTGTGGGAGCAGACCCGCGGGAACGACGGCTACGTGAGCTTCGAACTCGATCCGCTGCTGGAAGACGCCGAACATGCGCCGCCGTTGAAACAGGCGATCGCCAAGTATGTGGAACTGGGCCAGAAGTGGTCGTCGGGCCACAAGAACCGAATGATCAAGGTTCCCGCCACCGAAGCGGGACTGGGGGCGCTGGAGGATTTGGCGGCGGCAGGCGTGCCGCTGAACGTGACATTGATTTTTTCGATGCGTCAATACGAGGCCGCTCGCGACGCGATTTGGCGCGGCGCGCTGCGGCTCAAGTCGCTCGAACGGTTCAAAAGCGTCTACAGCATTTTTGTTTCCAGGTTGGACGTTTATACGGAAAAGGCGGTGCCCCAGTTGTCCCCGGCGGCGCAGGGTTGGGTCGGGATCGTCAATGCCAAGCGCATCTGGCAGGCCAACCGCGCATTCTGGGCGGGCAAACGGACGCCGTTGGCACAAGAGATGATTTTCGCCAGCACCGGCACAAAGAAGCCCAGCGACGCCGCCTGGAAGTACGTCGAGGCGTTCGCGGGCAGCGACATCGAGACAAATCCTCCCGCCACGAACGACGCGGTTGAACGCAGCGGCCGAACAATCTCGTCGCAGGTGGCGGAAATGCCGTCGGCCGAGGTGCTGGCCGAGATCGACCGCTTGGTGGACATGCAGCGCCTGGAAGAGACCCTCATGGACGAAGGGCTCAAGAAGTTTGCCGAACCGCAAAAGGATCTGTTGAAACTCATCGCACAGAAGCGGGCGGCACTGGGGGCGGACACTTAGAAGCGATGGAGAAGCAGCGTCGACCTTCTAACCACAGCGAGACTGAGAGCGGAAACCAGGTTGGATCCCATACAAAGGCACAGCGCGCAACGACGCCGAATTCGTGAATGCGAACGACCGAATCATGCCTAGTGTCGCTCCACCTTGGTGGATGACGCCGAATCGATGCATGGCAATTCCGCTTTCACCCCGCTCCCGGCCTTGTCGGAGACTTAATTCATAGATGGTTCAATTCCGCTCTCCGACACAACGGAAGAACCCTGAATTCCGGACGTCGCTTACGGCGGCGCCCCGGTGAACGCAACTGTGCGCAGCTCGCGCTCCAGTTGCGGCAGCCATTCGACTTCGAGCGTCTTGCGTTCCAAGAGCGGCATCAGCCGCTCGGGAATCGATCCATTTTGTCCCGGCGGGGCGCCGTAAACGGCGAACGCGCGCTGGCCCGGTATGCCCGCAGTGAAGTCCGCGGTGTCGACGTGCAGTTTGCAGTCTTCGATCAGGTTCGGATGCAGCCGACGCATGGCGCCCGACGCCAGGCGATAGCCCTCTGCGCTCGCCGGGTCGAGCAGCCACAACAGCGTGTCCAGCTTGCCCGATTGCTTGTCGACCAGCACCGCGTAGCGCATCAGCAGATCGCGGTGTTTGTCCTCGAAGAGCACGATGCCCGGAATGTCCAACAGCGCCATCGTGGGCGAGCGGGCCACCAGTAGGAATTTGTCCAACCGCTGTTCCGACTGCGACAAGATTACGCCACCCACCACGCCAAGATTGGCCCCCTGCTGTTTGGCGCTGGCGCTCGAAACGATCGTGTCCTGTCCGTTGATCCTGGTGCCGAATCCAAGCGCCAGTTGGTCGAGGAAGAAACCGCTGTTCCGCTGATCCTCAGCGACATTGGCCAGGATGGCAGTGAACAGCAGCGTGGCGTTCTTGGCCACGACGGGAAAAACCTTCTTGGACTCGCCGGGCGCCAGGCGGGGCTGACTTTTGACGATGAGGTGCGTCCACCCTTCGGGCGGCGCATTGGAAATGGTCAATCCGGGTGGAATTCGGTCGACCGGTCGCGGAACTTGTACGTATAGAGAAGAGCGGGCGTCGGTATTGTCGGCGGCCCGTGTCGGCCCCACGACTAGAATCGCACACAGCAGGCCAATCGACGCACCGATTGTCAAGACCTTGCTCCCTAGGTCTCGACGGCCCCCCGCATGGCCCGTCCCCCCAACATGGCAACGATTGCAGTGTGACACCAGAATTTCCTCCAGGCGGTTTGCGATCCTTCGCCAAACGCTTACGACGTCAATAGTTGCGCACCCGTGGGGTATACGGATTTTCTTCCTGACGCCGATTTTTCCGCCGCAGCATCCACCGATTGTAACAATTCTCGCCATCGTAACGTGTAGTGCCTGTAAAATGAAAGCGGAAAGTGATTCGCCTACGCGAGATTTACGTTGCAGAATTGAAACGGCGTGTTGCCGAAAGGCAACGACGGCGCAAAGTTTGCGCCATGGGCAAAGTACAAGGCAGTTCGCGACTGGCGGCTGGCCGGCCCCCAACCAAGGGGCGCCACCAGCGGTCGGCCGACACAGGTGCACAACCGACGTTGCTGTAACATCGCAAATTGGTTGACGCTGAGCTGCCTGGGGGACGCGGAACCTCCCCCAAAAGACGCGTGACGAGGCAAGAAGCATGTCGTTGATTACGCCCCAAGGGCTAAATCTGGATCGGCCAGATGAGTTGGGCAACCTAGTGGAGGTTGCTCGCTGGTACGCCGAGAACCAACCCGACGAATTCGCCTTCACATTTCTTGTGGATGGTGAACGGGAAGAGGCCAACCTGACTTTCGCGGCGCTGGATGCCCGAGCGCAGCAGATTGCCGCCTATTTGCAGCGCGCCGACGCCCAGGGCGACCGAGCTTTGCTGGTCTATGAGCCTGGGCTCGACTATCTGGCGGCCCTGTTTGGCTGCCTGTACGCGGGCGTGGTGGCGGTTCCCATCTATCCACCCGACCCGTTCCGCTTGCAACGGACGTTGCCCCGATTGAAGGGAGTGGTCGAGGACTCGCAAGCCCGCTTCGTTCTGTCGACGGCAGCGACCATCGGTCTAGCTGAACCGCTGTTCTTGCAGACGGGCACGCTTTGCCGCGATTCGCTGGTGGCCACCGACGCTTTGGCTGCAAACCAAGCAAGCTGGGACATGCCGGAATTGCGGCAAGAGACGCTTGCCGTGTTGCAATACACCTCGGGCAGCACCGGTACGCCCAAGGGGGTGATGCTCGCGCACGGCAATTTGCTGCACAACCTTTCGCAACTACACCGGATCGACCCATCGGGCAATATGGGCGTCTGTTGGCTGCCGCCGTATCACGACATGGGGCTCATCGGCGCGGTGCTGCTGCCCTTTTTTCTCGGCAAGTGCAGCGTGCTGATGTCGCCGCTGGCGTTCGTGCAGCGACCGCTGCGCTGGCTGGAGGCCATTTCGCGCTACCGGGCGTCGAGCACGGGAGGCCCGAATTTTGCGTACGAGCTGTGTCTGCGCAAGATTACGGCAGAGGAGCGCCAGCAACTCGATCTAAGTTGCTGGAAGCTGGCGTGCAACGGCGCCGAACCCGTGCGCGCGGCCACGCTGCAGAAATTTTCGGAAACATTCGCCGATTGTGGATTCCGCCCGGAAACGTTTTATCCCTGCTATGGTTTGGCGGAAGCGACGCTGATCGTCAGCGGCGGTCAACGCGGGCGACGGCCCATCGTGCGACGGTTTTCGGCCGCGGCATTGGAACACGGGTTGGTCAAGCCGCCGGGTCCCGACAGCGGCGGCAGCCGGACTTTGGTCTCCAACGGCCAGGCAGTGCCCGACCACGAAGTGTTGATCGTCGATCCACACACGCGCCAGCGATGTGCCTCAGACCAGGTTGGCGAAATCTGGGTCAAAGGGCCAGGCGTCGCCCAGGGTTACTGGGGACGGCCGCAGGAATCGGCCGAAGTGTTTCGGGCCACGCTGGCCGACGAAAACATCGGCCCGTATCTGCGGACGGGCGACCTGGGCTTCATGGCCGATGGCGAATTATTCATCGCCGGCCGACTCAAGGACCTAATTGTTGTCGGCGGCAAAAACATTTACCCGCAGGACATCGAGCAAACGGTCGAGCGCTGCAACTCGGCGCTAAAGGCCGACGGCGGCGCCGCGTTCTCAGTCGACCTCGACGGACAGGAACGGCTCGTTGTGGTGCACGAGGCGCTGCGACCTAACAAGCTCAATCTCGACGCACTGGCGCAGCAAGTCCGGCTGTCGATCATCGAAGAACACCAGGTCGAGCCGCACGCGGTGGTGTTCATCAAGGCGGGAACGCTCCCCAAGACCACCAGCGGCAAGATACAGCGCCGGGCCTGTCGCCAGGCGTTCCTCGATGGCGCCCTAAGCGTTCTGAAAAGTTGGACGGAAGAAGATTGGTCGCGGTCCGAGGCCACTTCGCCCAACTCGACCGTGACGCTGACCGAGCAGCTCGTGGCGACATTGTACGAAGACGTTTTGAGCGTACGTGGGGTAGGTGGGGGGGATCATTTCTTCGAGTTGGGCGGCCATTCGCTGCTGGCCACGCAGTTGGTGTCGCGGGTGCGCAGCGTGCTGAATGTCGAGCTGCCGCTGCGAGCGTTGTTCGAGGCCCCGGTGGTCCGCGACCTGGCGGCGCGGATCGACGCCTTGCGGCAAGGCCCCGCGGGCTGCGTCGTGCCGGCCCTGAGCGCGGTTGCGCGGGGAGGCGAGCTGGCCTTGTCGTTCGCCCAGCAGCGGCTGTGGTTCTTGGACCAATTGGAACCGAACAATCCGTTCTACAACGTGCCGGCCGCGGCCGAACTGACCGGTCCGCTGGATCGGCGGGCGCTGGAACAGGCGCTGGAGTACATCGTGGCCCGGCACGAGGCGTTGCGGACTCGGCTGGTGAGCCAGGAAGGCCGGGCGTGGCAGGTGATCGACCCGGCCGAGACGGCCCCGATTCATCTGCCGTGGGAAGACCTGAGCGGTTTGGGCGAACAGGAGCAGCGGGCCGCCATTGCCCGCCAGGCGCGCGAGGAATCGCGGCGGCCGTTCGATCTGGCCCAAGGTCCGCTGTGGCGGGCGCTGCTCATCAAGCTGTCCGAGGAGCGACACGTGTTGGTGCTGGTGATGCACCATATTGTGTCCGACGGCTGGTCGATGGGGGTCTTGCTCGAAGAGTGGGGCGCGGCCTACGCGGCGTTGGTCCAAGGACAACCGCCCAAGCTGCCGCCGCTGACGGTGCAATACGCCGACTACGCCGCTTGGCAGCGGAAGTGGCTCACCGGCGAGGCGCTCGACGAACAACTGGCGTACTGGAAGCAACAACTGGGCAGCGGCGCCAACTGCGTGGCGGCGTTGGAACTGCCCGGCGACTTTTCACGGCCGGCCCAGCCGACGTTCGCCGGGGCCCGGCAGCGCATCGAACTTTCTCCCGAGTTGTCGCACAAGCTGGGCGAGTTGTGTCGCCGGGAAGGGGTCACGCTGTACATGGCCCTGCTGGCGGGCCTGAACACGCTCTTGGCGCGGTGGACCGGTCAAACCGACATCGCGGTGGGGAGCCCGATCGCCAACCGCAGCCAGGTGGAACTCGAAAAGCTGATTGGGTTCTTCGTCAACACGCTGGTGATGCGGGTGGACGTCGGCGGCGATCCGACGTATCGAGAGCTTTTGGCCCGGGTGCGGGAAGTCACGCTCGGGGCGTATGCCCATCAGGACGTGCCGTTCGAGAAGCTGGTCGAGGCGTTGACGCCCGAACGGAGCCGGAATCGTTCGGCGCTGTTCCAGGTGGCGCTGGTGGTGCAGAACGCGCCTTTGGACCTGGCGAGCGGCCCGCTGGGGGTCCAATCGCTGGACGTCGACAACGGGACGTCGAAGTACGACCAAAGCTGGTTCTTCTGGGAAGACCAGGGGCGGCTGGTCGGTTGGCTGGAATACAGCACAGAACTGTTTGCTCCGGAAACGATGGAGTCGTTGGTCGAGGCGCTATTGGCGCTGCTGGCCGGGGCGGTGGACGACCCGGGTCAGACGATTTCTCATCTTCCGCTGATGAGCCCCGAGAAGCGTCGGCAGGTGCTGGTCGACTGGAACGCGACCGCGCGGGAACTGCCAGCAGAGGCGACGCTGGCGGCCCTGTTGGCGGCGCAGGTGGCCCGCACGCCGACGGCGGTGGCGGTCGAGTCTGGTCAGGCGCGGCTGACGTATGCCGAGCTCGACGCGCAGGCCAACCGCTTGGCCCACCATCTGCAAGCGCTGGGCGTAGGCCCGGAGGTGCGGGTGGGGTTGTGCTTGGAGCGGGGTGTGGACCTGCTGGTGGCGGTGCTGGCGGTGCTCAAGAGCGGCGGGGCGTATGTGCCGCTGGACCCGGCCTATCCGCGGCGGCGGTTGGAGGCGATGCTGGCCGACGCGGCGCTAGGGGCCTTGGTGAGCGGCCGCGAGCTTTGGCAGGGACTGCAACTGGACAGCGGTTTGGCCCCACGGCAGTGCGTCTGGCTGGACCAGGCCGAAACCGCTTGGCAGTCGTACCCGGCAACGGCGCCCCCTTGTCGGGCCACCGGAGACGACCTGGCCTACGTCATCTACACCTCCGGAAGCACCGGACAACCCAAGGGGGTCGAAGTCACTCAACGCGGCGTCGTCAATTTTCTGCAGTCGTTCGCCCGTACGCCCGGCCTGGAGAGCCATCACGTCCTGGTGGCGGTGACGACGCTGTCGTTTGATATCGCGGTGTTGGAGTTGCTGTTGCCCGTCACCGTTGGAGCGCAAGTGGTGATCGCCACGCGCGAGGTCGCCGGTGACGGTCGGTTGCTGGCGGCGCTGTTGGAACAAACCGCCGCCACGCACCTGCAGGCCACGCCTGCCACTTGGCGGATGTTGCTGATGACGGGCTGGCAGCCTGCGCCTGGCCTTACGATGCTCTGCGGCGGCGAGGCGATGGATCGCGGCCTGGCCGACGCTCTGTTGCAAACCGGCGGAACGCTGTGGAACGTCTACGGCCCAACCGAGACGACGATCTGGTCGACGATCGAACGAGTCGTGCTGGGCGCGGGTCCGGTGCTCATTGGCGGTCCGATCGACAATACTCAGATTTACATTCTGGACTCTCGCCGCGAGCCGGTGGCGCCGGGCATGCCCGGCGAGCTGTACATTGGCGGCGCCGGCGTGGCGCAAGGCTATCGCAATCGCGCGGACCTGACGGCCGACAAGTTCGTGCCCGACCCGTTCGCGCCTGAATTCGGCGGGCGGATGTATCGAACCGGCGACCTAGCCCGTTGGTTGCCGTCGGGAAAACTTGAATTCTTCGGACGTGCCGACGATCAGCTCAAGATTCGCGGCTTCCGCATCGAACCAGGCGACATTCGGGCCGCGATTTTAGCGCATCCGGAGATTACCGATGCGGTGGTCATCGCCCGCGAGGACGTCCCGGGCGACAAGCGGCTGGCGGCGTACTATGTCGCTCGCGGCGCGGCGACGATTTCCCATCAAGAACTGCGCGGACTGGTCGCGTTGCGACTGCCCGAGTACATGGTTCCTGCGGCGTTCGTGGCCTTGGAAAAACTGCCTCGGCTGCCCAACGGCAAGCTCGACCGGCGTTCCTTGCCGGCGCCGGAAATGACGGGCGAAGGCGACGGCGCTATGGACGGCGCTACGCCGACGGCTGAGATTCTGGCCGGCCTGTTCGAGCAGGTTTTGAGCGTACGTGGGGTAGGTGGGGGGGATCATTTCTTCGAGTTGGGCGGCCATTCGCTGCTGGCCACGCAGTTGGTGTCGCGGGTGCGCAGCGTGCTGAATGTCGAGCTGCCGCTGCGAGCGTTGTTCGAGGCCCCGGTGGTCCGCGACCTGGCGGCGCGGATCGACGCCTTGCGGCAAGGCCCCGCGGGCTGCGTCGTGCCGGCCCTGAGCGCGGTTGCGCGGGGAGGCGAGCTGGCCTTGTCGTTCGCCCAGCAGCGGCTGTGGTTCTTGGACCAATTGGAACCGAACAATCCGTTCTACAACGTGCCGGCCGCGGCCGAACTGACCGGTCCGCTGGATCGGCGGGCGCTGGAACAGGCGCTGGAGTACATCGTGGCCCGGCACGAGGCGTTGCGGACTCGGCTGGTGAGCCAGGAAGGCCGGGCGTGGCAGGTGATCGACCCGGCCGAGACGGCCCCGATTCATCTGCCGTGGGAAGACCTGAGCGGTTTGGGCGAACAGGAGCAGCGGGCCGCCATTGCCCGCCAGGCGCGCGAGGAATCGCGGCGGCCGTTCGATCTGGCCCAAGGTCCGCTGTGGCGGGCGCTGCTCATCAAGCTGTCCGAGGAGCGACACGTGTTGGTGCTGGTGATGCACCATATTGTGTCCGACGGCTGGTCGATGGGGGTCTTGCTCGAAGAGTGGGGCGCGGCCTACGCGGCGTTGGTCCAAGGACAACCGCCCAAGCTGCCGCCGCTGACGGTGCAATACGCCGACTACGCCGCTTGGCAGCGGAAGTGGCTCACCGGCGAGGCGCTCGACGAACAACTGGCGTACTGGAAGCAACAACTGGGCAGCGGCGCCAACTGCGTGGCGGCGTTGGAACTGCCCGGCGACTTTTCACGGCCGGCCCAGCCGACGTTCGCCGGGGCCCGGCAGCGCATCGAACTTTCTCCCGAGTTGTCGCACAAGCTGGGCGAGTTGTGTCGCCGGGAAGGGGTCACGCTGTACATGGCCCTGCTGGCGGGCCTGAACACGCTCTTGGCGCGGTGGACCGGTCAAACCGACATCGCGGTGGGGAGCCCGATCGCCAACCGCAGCCAGGTGGAACTCGAAAAGCTGATTGGGTTCTTCGTCAACACGCTGGTGATGCGGGTGGACGTCGGCGGCGATCCGACGTATCGAGAGCTTTTGGCCCGGGTGCGGGAAGTCACGCTCGGGGCGTATGCCCATCAGGACGTGCCGTTCGAGAAGCTGGTCGAGGCGTTGACGCCCGAACGGAGCCGGAATCGTTCGGCGCTGTTCCAGGTGGCGCTGGTGGTGCAGAACGCGCCTTTGGACCTGGCGAGCGGCCCGCTGGGGGTCCAATCGCTGGACGTCGACAACGGGACGTCGAAGTACGACCAAAGCTGGTTCTTCTGGGAAGACCAGGGGCGGCTGGTCGGTTGGCTGGAATACAGCACAGAACTGTTTGCTCCGGAAACGATGGAGTCGTTGGTCGAGGCGCTATTGGCGCTGCTGGCCGGGGCGGTGGACGACCCGGGTCAGACGATTTCTCATCTTCCGCTGATGAGCCCCGAGAAGCGTCGGCAGGTGCTGGTCGACTGGAACGCGACCGCGCGGGAACTGCCAGCAGAGGCGACGCTGGCGGCCCTGTTGGCGGCGCAGGTGGCCCGCACGCCGACGGCGGTGGCGGTCGAGTCTGGTCAGGCGCGGCTGACGTATGCCGAGCTCGACGCGCAGGCCAACCGCTTGGCCCACCATCTGCAAGCGCTGGGCGTAGGCCCGGAGGTGCGGGTGGGGTTGTGCTTGGAGCGGGGTGTGGACCTGCTGGTGGCGGTGCTGGCGGTGCTCAAGAGCGGCGGGGCGTATGTGCCGCTGGACCCGGCCTATCCGCGGCGGCGGTTGGAGGCGATGCTGGCCGACGCGGCGCTAGGGGCCTTGGTGAGCGGCCGCGAGCTTTGGCAGGGACTGCAACTGGACAGCGGTTTGGCCCCACGGCAGTGCGTCTGGCTGGACCAGGCCGAAACCGCTTGGCAGTCGTACCCGGCAACGGCGCCCCCTTGTCGGGCCACCGGAGACGACCTGGCCTACGTCATCTACACCTCCGGAAGCACCGGACAACCCAAGGGAGTCGAAGTCACCCAACGCGGCGTCGTCAATCATGCGCTGGCGCTGGTCGAAGCGTACGCGCAACCGGTCGGCGCGCGAATGCTGCAATATATTTCGCTGAGTTTTGACGCGGCTGGAGAGGAGATTTACCCGGCGCTGGCCAGCGGCATGACGCTGGTGATTCCGCCGCCGCGGGGAATGCTGGCGGGCCGTGAGCTGCTGGAATTCTGCCGCCGCGAGCGAATCAACGTGTTGCACTTGCCGACCGCGGTGTGGCATCAGTGCGTGGATGAAATCGCCGGCACGCCGGCGCTGGCCGACTTGCGGACGACGCTCGTGGGGGGCGAATCGCCGCAAAGCGAGAAGCTCGTCGTTTGGCGGCGTTGGACTGGGGCCGACGCGACGTTCCTACATGCCTACGGCATCACCGAAGCCACGATCACATCGACGCTGCTCACCATCGATCAGAGCGTCGCGCCGGACTATGAGCCGAGCCGCCTGCCCATCGGTCGGCCGCTGCCTAACGTGCGGGTGTACGTGGTCGACGATCAACTCCAGCCGACGGCGCCTGGCATGCCGGGCGAGTTGTGCATCGGCGGCATTGGTATCGCCCGTGGATATCTCGGACTGGAAGAGGCAACGCGGCAACGATTCGTGGCCGACCCGCTGGCCGGCGACGGACAGGCGACGATGTATCGCAGCGGCGACCGCGGCCGCTGGCTGCCATCGGGACAACTTGAGTTCCTCGGTCGGATGGATCAGCAAATCAAAATTCGCGGCTTCCGGATCGAGCCGGGCGAAATCGAATCGGTCTTGCAACAGCACCCGTCCGTGCTCGACGCACAGGTGATGGTCCGCGAGGACCTCCCCGGTCGCCGGCAATTAGTCGCCTACGCCGTCGCTCGCGACGAGTCGGACGATCGGCAGGCGACGGGCGCCCACGAACATGTTCAGCAATGGCAACGGCTGTTCGAGGAAACCTACGAGCGCGCCGATCGCCCCAGCGATCCGACGTTCAACATCACCGGCTGGAACAGCAGCTACACCGGTAGGCCGATCCCGGCGGAGGAGATGCGTCGCTGGGTGGACCGTACGGTCGAACGGATCCTGTCGACCAGGCCGCGACGGGTGCTGGAAATGGGCTGCGGCACGGGGCTGTTGCTGTTCCGCGTGGCGCCGCACGTAGAGAGCTATTTGGGTTGCGATTTTTCGGCCTCCTCGCTGGCGTATGTGCAACAGTGCCTGTTCCTACCCGAGCACCATTTGCCGCAGGTGTCGCTATCCGAGCGGACCGCGGACAACTGGGAGTCGATTGCGCCCGGCTCGCTGGACTTGGTCATTCTGAACTCGGTAGTGCAGTACTTCCCCAGCGTCGATTATCTCGTGAATGTACTGCGCAGCGCGGCGAAAGCCGTGCGGCCTGGCGGCGCGATCTTCTTGGGCGACCTGCGCAACCTGGCCCTGTTGGGCGCGTTCCACGCCTCGGTCGAGGCGGCGGTCACCGACGATCTTCCGCGAGAGGCCTTGTTGTCGCGCGTGCAGGCCCGTCTGGAACGGGAGCAGGAACTGGCCGTTGACCCCCGGTTGTTCCCGGCGCTGCAGCAAGAACTGCCGCAGATCACCGCGGTCCGCGCGTTGCTGAAACGGGGCCGCGATCAAAATGAGTTGACCCGCTTCCGCTATGATGTCGTGTTGCACGTTGGTCACGAACCTCCGCAGGCGACGACCGAAACCT
>CAYWTU010000013.1:0-12010 GCA_964461275.1 uncultured Pirellulales bacterium
GGCAACGCCATCACGAACGACCGGTAACCGTGTGGGGCATAGGCCAGGTAGGTTCCTAGGAGTCGCTCGAATTTCAAGAGCGGCTTACCGTAGACCCCTACCCAGTCCAGGTCGCTGGATTTGAGGCCGGCCCGGTCCAAGCAAAACTCGATGGCCCGGACCGGGAAATCATGGTCGTGCTTGATGCGTGTAAACCGCTCCTCCTGCGCTGCGGCGACCACCTGGCCGTCGACGACCAGCGCCGCGGCCGAGTCGTGGTAAAACGCCGAAATACCGAGAATCGCGGTCAAGGTGTTGGCCCTGCAACAAGACAACACCCCACCCGGCGGCGGGTCCGCCGGGGTTGCCCCACAAGACTACCACGACTCTGCCGATCAGGGAAAGGCAAACGCCAAAGACGCCGCCCGACCCAGGCTAGGCTGCGCCTGGAGAATAGCGTCCGCCCCTACGACCGATACAACGCGGCCACGTACTCCGCATAGCCATTGTAGAGCTGTGTCGGAAATTCCTCGCGCGTTCCCAACATCCATTCGGTGTCTTGCGGCCAAGGTCGGGGTACGTCCGGTTCGACGTTCGACTCAAACGGATACGCCTCGGGGGCCAGCGTGTCCCAAAACGTGGCTGGCTCATGCGAGATGAACTCGATTCGCTCGATCGACTTGATCGATTTGAAGCCGTACTTCCACGGGACGACCAACCGAATTGGCGCCCCGTGTTGCTTCAGCAACGCATGGCCGTACATGCCGGTGGCCAGCAGCGTCAGCTCGTTGGTCGCCTCGGGCATCGTCAGCCCCTCGGTATACGGCCAGGGAAATTGACTCGACCAGGACATTCCTGGAGCCTGGTCGGGGCGATGAAACGAGACGAACTTGACGTGCGTGGCTTCGGGCAAGGGGTCGGCCTGCGCGATGACCTTGGCCAGAGGAAACCCCGTCCAGGGAATTGCCATAGCCCAGGTTTCGACGCAGCGGTGCCGATACTGGCGTTCGACCAGGGCGTCGCGATGGCGCATGAGCAAATCTTCCACATCCAACTCGACGGGGTTCCTGCACAGGCCGGTGATCGCCAACTTCCAAGGAGTTGTCTGAAACGTGTCGACGTGCCGCCAGTTCGATTTGAAGCTGGAAAATTCGTAGAAATTGGTGTATCGAGCGGCGGCGGCCTCGACCGTTTCGGCGCGGTCGTAGCGGAAACGCTGGTCGCCGGCGGCCGGATACAGCGCCCGCAATTGCTCGGCCAGTGGCTTGGCCTGGCCCCGGCTCAGGACCGTTTCGTCGCTGGCCGTGAAGTGATTGGTGATGGCCCAGCCGCCACCGGCGACTCCGGCCAGCCCCGCTCCAACGCCTGCGCGCTTTAACCAAGCGCGGCGGTTCAACGCCACTCCCTCGGGCGTTTCTGTCCCCCCGCGAGGAGCCAGCGGATCGGGTTTGTGGATGAACATCGGAAATCCCCCGAATCGGAAAATTCCAGAGCGGTACCGGCAATTGTACCAGCCGCCGACTTCCACAACCGCACCGCGCTTGGGACAGGGAGTTTCGACTGGGGCGGCCGCGTGCGGAAAACCACAAGGTCGGGCTCACGCGCCGCGCGAAACGGCACAGAAAAGAAAGCAGGTCGACGTCCGCAACGTCAGGCCGCCTCGGCCCGCCGGTTCCGCCAGTCGCGGATCGTCTCGGGCGAAACGAACGCCAACCCCAAACACAGCACCAACAGGCAAAACGGCACGTCGCCACTGAGTACCGCCAGTCCGACCCAGTGCAACACCGACAGCGCCAGGAGCAATGGCCTGGCCCGACGATTCCAGATCAGTACGGCAAAGACCAACTCAAACATCACGATGGCGTGCGACCAGCCTTGAAAGACATAGGGATGGCTGTATAGCAAACCTGTCAGGTCGAACAATCGCGACTCGGGCTTCGCCGCCATGCGCCACACGGCCGTACCGTTGAACCACACCTCGCCGGCGCTGATTTTTCCTAGGCCCATCATCAAGTAGATGGCGCTAGTGTGTACTTGCAACAGCCGTTGTGAGATCGTCGCCGCGACGCTTGGACACGGGACGCCGGCAGCGGCCTGAAGGGCGACCTGGCGATTCTTTCGCCAGGCGTCCACCGACCAGGCGGCGCCACACGGCCCAACGCAAAGGTACGCCGTTGCCAACGCCAACAGCGGCTCGACCAATTGCGTGAGCAGTGGCCCTCGATGCGAAAACGAGAGAATGACCAGCAAGGCCAGGACGCTGGTGAACCGGGTGAACGCCCCGACTGTGAACATCGCCAGCACGATCAGGGACAATCCGAACAAGCCCGTCAACTCGCCCGTTGAATGGACCAAGTTGAGCGCCGAGATCCGCCACACCGGGTCTCCCGTCCAGTTGCGAACCGTTTCGTGGGGAAGCAGACCCTGCGGGCCGAACAGATCGCTTAAATCGGGGCCGAACGTGCCAATGACGTATAGGGCGATCAGGCCCACCAAGATCCGCAGCACCGCCAGCGTCTCGGCGGTCCGCGGCAGGAACCAAAAACGATTCCAGCCCTGGCCGAAATCGTTCGTCAAGGCCGAAAGGTAGTCGAGCGAACTCCGCCACATGATGCTTAAGGCAACCCTTCCGTAAGTGGACGGGGCGGCCCGGGCGGGCGCGGCGGGTTGGCCACGGGGGCCACGTCGCGCCGCTGTTCGATTTTCATCACCAGCGTTTCCTTGCCGCTGTCAAACACATTGGCTTGATACACGTCGCGATAATAGCGTGGGGCATTCGGGTTCGATCGAGCGCGATCGGCCGCCGAGGCGTCGACCGGCGTCTGAACGTCGTGTGCCCGGCAACGCAACTTGACCTGTTTGACCCCTAGGTCGGCCAACACCTTGGCCCCCACGGCTTGAGGAATCTCGCTCACCAGGGCGTCGTTTTCTTGCTGGGCCTGTTCGGCCAGGTGATACGCCAACATCTGAAGCCGCCGCCGCCGCTGCCCCGGCTGTAGGTCGTCGGCAGGAAACTGAACAACGACCGGCTGGCCGTCCGACTTTTCGGCGGATTCGACGATCAGGGCATGGTCTTGGTCGGTTTCACTGCCATCGGTCCAGCGGACGTCGTAGGCGATGTCCATGTCGAGCAGTTGCAAATAAGGCTCGACGAGCGGCGCCCGACGCAGCGCCGACCGCAACGGCGATTCCGTCCCGAAGTTCGATCCCAACGCCACCGCGACCGCGAATAGGTGCCACATCAACAGCAGCGTCAGTGCCGTCCGCAACCCTTGCGAGGGGAGACCAGCCTGGCACGCCGATTCGGATTCAACTTTCGCGTGTTCGGAGTCGGGCATGTTGGACTTCGTGGACAGGTTTGGGTACGCCAAGCATCGGCCCCGTGGCAAGCGCCTGTGCAGCAGGCGTCCGAGGATAACTCCTGTACCGGCCCAAGTCACGGGCCCAACCACGAAATGGCCTGGTTTTGCAGCGGACGGCTGGCCATCCCAACCGCGCCAGTTACGCGCGTAAAAAAAGCCGGGCTCCCAAGGGAGCCCGGCCGTTTCGTTCTCCAGCAGTCCGCCTTCAGGGCTATGCGGGCCCGCCGGTGTCCGAGTTCTAGGCGGTCAGGCGACCGCCAGGCAACTAGGCGCGGAACACGACGCTGGACTCAATGTCCAACGCAGCGGCGGCCGGGGCCGGCGCGGGGGCCGGAGCCGGAGCGGCCGACGGAGCGGCCGAGCCACAACCTTCGCAAGCCGGAGCGGCCGGAGCACAGGTCTCGCAAGCCGGAGCCGGGGCGCAAGCCTCAGCGACTTCGCAGCAGTCATTCTTGTGGCAGCGGCGATTGCAGCGGCCAGCGCAACGCTCACGATGGCAACGACCACCGCAACGTTCACGATGGCAACCACCACAACTACGGCTGCAGCGGGCGCTGCAACCACCGCAGCGATGTCCGGCCTTCGCCGTGCTGTTCTCACCACCCACCAGGGCGATGCCGACGACCGCGAAAAACATCGCGATTCCAAACACAATAGCGCGATTCATCCTAAAACCTCCAAAACAAACTGGTAGCGTAAAGTACTTCACGACGCCGTCTTTACTGCACCCTGATCCCCTTGGAGACGGCCGCCGTCGGGAATTAAGGGTATTCGGTAACCTTCGCGGTCCGCCAGTCGCCTCACTAGTGAAGACTGCCCTGAATGTTAGTCTTTACCGGTTAAGTAACTTAGGAAGGACTGCGTAGGATAGGCCGCTAAATTAACATGACAGGTTTCGCTGTCAAGCGCCCAAGGCACCAGCCTGGGCAAAATGGCTAATATCGCCAGTATGGGGCGACTTTTCTGGCATGGCTCTCAATTGTAGACCAGATTACCGCAGCCGGCACGACGCGATACCAAATAAAAAAGGGACCCCATTTCTGGGGTCCCTGGTGAGGCGTTTTGGATCGCAAGTTCTTGCTCGTAAGCAACTTGCCGCGAGCGGATGGCGCTGTTAATTCCGTTGCGGTGAATCGGTTTCTGCCGGCCGGTTGGCCTGCAACACGGGCGTCGACTCAGGTGGACCCGTGGCGGGGGCGTCGGGCCTTGGGTTGTCGCCTTCCGAAGCGGCCTTCATCCGGCGCGCGATTTCCTGCTCGGCCAGCTTCTGCTTCCGCTCCATGTCCTCGGGATCTTCAAAGTTGAAGAACAGCGGCGGTTCGCCCTCGAAGAGCTTCGTACCCATTCCGCCGATGCGCCACCCCTCTTGTTCCCGCCTCAATAGCCAGACGATGGTCTCGCTTTCGGGCTGCCCTTGCTCGCCGATGTCGGTCCACGTGCTCGCGACGTGGGCGACCCATTCGTCCTTGAGCTCGATGCCGCCAATCTCAAAACTTGCGGTCTCGCTGCCGGTTGGGGCAATGGTCCAGCCGAACTCTTGGACCTTGGCGCGGGCCGTGGGGGTCAACATTCCGGCAGTTGTTTCCTCATTGCCCGTCCGGACGGCTTCCAGGAAATTGAATACGGCCACCTCGGGCCCCGGTCCAGTGTAGGCAGCCTCTGGGCCGCCATCGCTGGAACCGCAGCCCGTCCAAGACACGCTCAGACAAGCCACTGTGAAGACGAACACCCAATTTCGCATCGTATAATCTCCATCCGTGGCGGGGTCGCGTTTGCCGCGATTTTTAGCGGCTGCCAAACAACTTGACGGTCGCGGCGCTGGCAAGCGGGAGGGCCAACCGCAGCCGGGGCGGAAGAATGCCAAGATTGCCTCGGGGCGTCAAGTCAAACTGCCCGCAGTGCCAGCAGTGCCAGCACGCCCGGCGACACGAAAGTCGTTTACCCTGCCCCGACGCCGCGATCGAAGGCGTCCTGATCGCGTTGGTACAGGGCCAGGGCGGCCTCGAACGTGCCGCTGGGAATCCGCCACACCGGCTTTTCGTCGGTATGCGCTCCGGCGTGGGCCATCAGCAACCGGTATAGGAACTTGAACGCGTGACGGGGAACGCGGAGCGAGCGGAGGGCGTCGATGAGTCGCTGCTCGCTAATCGTCTCGTCCAATAGCTCGCGTAGGTTGGGCGACCGTCCCTCTAGGGCGCACGCCCGCAGACGGTCATTGGCGACGTCATACAGCGCCTCGCCGGTCCAAACCAGCGACGGAACCAGATTCTGCTTGTCCAGCCGCGCCCGCTGATAAAAGTCTTGGTCCTCGCGTTCGATGTATCGCGCCAGTTCGATCGGCAGCAGCAGTTTGAAACCGATCCCAGGGTGCTTAAGGAACTTGTTGTCGAGCATGGGCCAGATTAGGGCTCGCATCTGGTCGGTGGCGCCGTTGACCAAATGTGGCTCATCCACACGGTCCACCAGGACCACGATGCTGGGAAAGCCCAACGTTTTGAGCACGGCCTGGAATTTTTGGAGCAGCTCGAAACGGTCGTCAGTGCGGTCCTTATGGGGCAATGGCTGACCGACCAATTCCTGCGTGGGAAACCGCATCAGCAGTTTCCGCAGCGCGCCGACGGGCCGGACCAACGAGCGGGCCTGCCGCTGCACCTGCCAAGCTTTACGCCAGGCGCTCGCCGCTTTCCATAGCCAAGGCGCCCAGGCCGCCGCCACCGCGACGTAGGGCCAGGGAGTCTCCAGCCAGTCCCATTTCTGTTGCCAGCCGATCAGCCCTGCCAGCCCGAGCGTCGCCAGCAGCGCAAATAGCAGACTTAACCAGGCCCGCCAATTGCGGTACCGCAGTTTGCGGCGCAGCCGCCCCCAGCGAGTCACAAACGGTTCGGCCAACGACTGGTCATAACATGCCGCTAGCAACAGCAGATCACGGGCCTGAAGCCGGTCGAGTTTCGCTAAGCCCTGCTGCACCACGGCCGCGTCTTCCTGGGCGCCGGCGGTCGCTGGCTTGCCGAGCGCCAGGTCGATCACCTGAGTTACGCCCAACGACAGAATTGCGTCCATGTGGTCCCAGAGCTTCCATTCGGCCAGGGCCCGATCGGCTCGACGCCGACGGCCGCCCAGGTGCTCCCGAAATCGATCCAGGAACGGATTGAAATCGTCGTATTCGATGACCAGCGCCCGGGCCAAGGGCTGGCGCTGGTTGTGCTGCGCCAAGTGTCGCACAATTTGCAACCGCAGGGCAGTTTTGCCGGCCCCCTTCTCGCCGAAAACGACGGCCGTGGCAGGGCTGGCCGGGTCGCCGTAAATCTTGTCCCAACTGGGGTGATACGTCCGCGAGATGCAATGTTGCTTGAAGACCGGGTCGGTTTGCGCGTCCTCTTCCGCAAACGGATTGTGGGCGATTCCGTGGTGTTCCAGGAATGGTTGAATCTTCACAGGCGCCTTCTCAGAGGTGGTCCGCGCCGCCGCCGGCGGCTACTTCGCGGTCAGCGTTTCCAGCATCGCAACGAACGCCTTGCGGTGCCTGGCGATCGTGTTTTCCGGCCCCGTCAGCTTCAAGTAGAACTCAGCCTGAGGCGTAACAACGATGGCCCCCAGCATCCGATATTTTTCCCGCAACACGCCCGGCGCCATGGGGCCGGGTTTATCCTCGAACGTGCCGCTGATGTCGGCAATGTGAACCTCATACTCGTTGATCGTCCTCTTTTCAACCTTGGCTTTGTCGCGCGTGGGTGAGCCGTCTGGCTGTTTGAATTGGCCGAACCAGCGATCGATGTTCGCCTTCACGCCGCCCCCCGCAGCCATGACGGTGAAGCGTCCGCCGGCCGACTCGCCTTCCGCCGCCGGAGCGGCGAATTCATAATTGACAATCGTGCTCTTAGGTTGCCGTTTCTCCCAGTCGGCAGGGGCGGTCAATTGAACCGATCCCAACGAAATCACTGCGCCATCGGCAGCCGCGGCGGCGGCTGGCCAGGTGGCCAGCGTTAGGCAGATGGTTAGAGCCCGCCAGGAAATGGCGAGCGACGCTGAGCGAACATGCATGAAATGTCCCTTTCGCGGCTGGCAGGGGAGTTCGATTGCGGCTCGATTTTAGCCAACCCCATCGGCGGCCGAAAGCGGCCGCCGATGGCGGCCGTCGCCTTTGCTGCCGTCAACGATGGGCGGTTTCAGCCGCAGGCGTCGCGGCGAGTGGCCTATTCGGCGGTGATCGCCAGCGCCGTCGCCTGGCCTGTGGCGGCGTGGCTGAGCGCCAAAGCGGTGCGAGTGGTCAATTCTCGGGCTTGGCCCGAGATGACCGAGACCGGGCAATCCGCGGCCGGCATGGTGTAGTTCAACGTGGGAGGAACAACGCCGTGCGCGCAGGCCAGCAGCGCCGCCAGCAGTTCCACGGCGCCGCTGCCGGCCCCCATGTGCCCCAGCGCTCCCTTGGGCGCGGTCACCGGAACGTTTCCGAGCACGGCGAAAATCGCGGCCGCCTCGGCCGCGTCGTCGCGGGTGGTGGACATGCCGTGGGCGTTGACGTGTCCCACGTCGGCCGCCGTCCAACCGGCGGTGCGCAGGGCGCCGAGAATCGCGGCTTGAATGGCGCGGGTTAGCGCGTGTGCATCGGCGGGCCGCGCGGCCTGGGCCGCGCCGTAGCCCACGATTCGCCCCAATGGTTTGGCGCCGCGGGCTAGGGCGTGTCGGCGGTGTTCGAGCACCAGTGCCGCGGCGCCTTCGGCGTTCACCATTCCGTCGCGGTCGCGATCGAACGGGCGGCAAGCGGACTGCGGCGCGTCGTTGCGTCGCGATACTTGTTGGACAAATCCCCGCACGAAGTTCACGGGCGTCAGTCGCGTGCTCGTGCCGCCGCACACCATGATGTCGGCGGCGCCGCGGGCGATGATGTGCGCTGCCTCGGCCACCGCCATCAGGCTCGACACCTCGCCTAGCGTAATTGTGTTGTTGGGGCCGCGGGCATCGTGCGCGATAGCAATGTGACACGCGGGCATGTTGGGCAGATAGCGAAGCGTCCACAGCGGGTGAATCGCCCCCAACCCGGTTTGTCCCCAGGCCGCCATGGAGAACTCTCCGCCGACGATGCAGGCCCGGTACGCTTCGGCAACTTCGTGCGGTTCGCAGGGCATCGAGTCGGCGCCAAACACCACACCTACCCGTTCGGGCTGAACGCAGTCCGGCGCGATTCCGGCCCGCTCGATGGCCATTCCGGCTGCCGCCACGCCCAATTGGATGTCGCGGCACATTACCTTCAGGCTCTTAATCGGCCGGATAAACCGCTTTGGCTCGAAGTCGGAGATCTCGCCGCCGAATCGAACAGGCAGCCCGGCCGTGTTGAGCCGCGTCAGGGTTTTGATTCCGCTCTGGCCAGCGACGAGCGCCCCCCAAAACGGGTCGCTCCCTGTGCCGATGGGGCTCACTACTCCCCAGCCGGTGACCACGATGTCGGCCAGTACGGACATGAACTTCATGCACTCTACGCGTTGCCGGGCGACGAATGTTCCCGGGGCAATTTGCCTAATCGTAATCTCGGCTGCGGCCGAGCAACAAGCGCCGAGACGGCCGCCTGGAGAGAGAAAAAATTCTTCCCGTGGAGTTGAAATCGGCTGGTTTTTCCGAATAAATAGAAATAGCTGACGAGACTGCCTTTGTCCTCAACGCGGGCTGGGCAAAGGCGATAAACAAGCGCGGCACGGAAGCCACGGCGATATGCATCGCGTCGTGAACGGCCTTGCCAGCCTTTTGAAGTGGGAGCCGATAAAAATCACAGATACTTGGCCGCGCTTCTCGCATGCCATAGCGGGCACGAGTCGCATCCCTTTGTGCGGAGATGCAGCATGAAGAATTCCGCCCAATATTGCCCGACGTTTTCCATCGCCCAGGCCCGCGGGGCCGTGAGCGATTTGTTCCAGCCCAAGGCCTGGATCTATTGGGCCGATTTTCTGGGCTCGCTCGCGCTCGCCTGGTTGGCCTTTGCGGCCGTTCTGCGCGCGCCGTGGTGGTGGTTGTCGGCGCTGGCCTACGCCGCCAGTGTGCTGGCATTCTACCGTCTGACGTTGTTCACGCACGAAATTTCGCACTTTCGCAGCGGGCAGTTGCCGGGGTTCAGCTTGGCTTGGAACCTCTTGGTGGGCCTGCCGTTCTTAATGCCGTCCATGACGTACGCCACGCACCTGGCGCACCATCGCCGCAAACATTACGCCACATCCGAAGATGGCGAGTACCTGCCGTTCGGCACGGGATCGTGGGGGCTGTACGCGATGTATTTCGCCCAACCATTTGTCGTGCCGTTGCTGGCCATCGTTCGTTTCGGCGTGGTGGCGCCGCTGAGTTGGCTGAGCCCGGCGCTGCGCGATTGGGCGATTCGTCACGCGTCGTCGATGGTCATCGATCCCCGCTACGTCCGGCCGATGCTCACGAAACAGGAGCTGCGCTGGTGGCGACTGCAAGAGGCGGGCTGCACGCTGATGGTCTGGGGAGGGGCGGCGGGCCTGCTGTTGGGAATCACGCCACCGTCGTTCCTGCCCCGTGTTTATCTAACGGCGCTCGGCGTGCTGACGTTCAACGCGTTTCGCACGCTCGGCGCACACCGGTTTCGCGGGCAAGGCGAAGAAATGACATTCGTCGAGCAACTGCTCGACTCGGTCAACGTGGCCGAGCGACCACTAATTAGCGAACTGTGGGGGCCCGTGGGGTTGCGGTTCCACGCCCTGCATCACTTGTTCCCCTCGCTGCCGTACCATAACCTTCCCGAGGCACATCGGCGGCTGATGGCGGCGCTCCCGGCTGATTCGCCGTACCGTCAGACGCTGGCTCCCAGCCTGACCGCCGCCGTGTGGCAGGTGATTCGCGACGCTCGGGCAACGGCGCTCGCGCGCAGGACCCCCTCCTCGCCGCTGAGTTCTACGACCAGTATTCGCGCCGCTTGAAGTGCTAGCGCCAGGATTCCGACTCGCGCACAACCGACGCCGTCGCTGTACAATGGCGTCCTATGAAAGTTCGTCAACCCAGCGTGGACCCAGCTTTCCGGTCCCAGATCATTCGAGTCGGAATCGTCTGGGGATTGCTGTTCGCGGCGCTGGTCGCGCTCAACTGGTCCGTGCTCAGCGACCCGCCTTACCACGAGTACGCGGAGGGGTTTTGGACGGAAGCCGCGTTCCTTGCCGAGACGGGCGCCGATCGCGATCAACTGCGCGACGAACCCCAGATTGGTGAAGGGGGTGTGCGCTGTTACGTGGTGTCGGTGCTGACTTCGGGGCTCGTCCAATGGATGCGCCGGGTGAGTTTTGACCGGTTGCTGCCGACGGCTCACCTGATCGTATTCGGCTGCGCCAGTCTGGCGATCGCCTGGACTTGGACCTGGCTAAAAAGCTACTACGGTCCGCTGCGCGCCGCAGTCGTTTCCTTGGCGGTGTTTACGACGCCGATTTTCACCGTTCAGACCCAGATGCTCGGCATGGAGTGGCCGCTGGCGGTGGCGGTCTTGGCCGTTTTGACGCTATTCGGTGGCGGAAAGATTCTGCTGGCGGTCTTGGTCGTCGCTGGCGCCTTCTTTATCAAGCCGACCGTTGCCCCCCTGGAAATATCGGTGGCTGGCGCCTTGGGATTGGCAATGGCGGCGGGAACTCGCGACTACCGAAGTCGTCGTTGGCGTTATCGGCTGGCGTTCGTGTTGATGATCTCGGTCGGCGCCGTTCAAGCCCTACTGCTGATGTCGTTGGCTCGCGATGCACAAAGCGTTCATGAAAACGTTGTGGAGGGGCTGCTCGCTTGCCTGATTATCGGCTGGCTGATGGTTCCCTACGTACTGCCGGTGCTGGGCTACATTGCCTGGCGGAAGAAGCTGTACCCAATGAGGTCGAGCTGCAAGGCGAAGTCGCTCCGTCGGAAAACGGCCTTAGGTCGGCTACTTCAAGCGGCGCGCATCGAACTGCAACGCCGCCCAGGCATGGCGTTGGCGAAGATCTACTTTTTCTTGACCGTCGCTTCGATGCTCTTGGTGTTGCCCGTGGGGCGCTACTTTGTGGCCTCTGGTTCGGCGTTGGCTTTGACGCTGGCGAGCGCTTGTTTTGAATCGGACAGACGGCCCGTCCGGTTGCCTCGCCATGCCATGCTCGCGCTGGGACTTCTGCTGGCACACAACGTTGCCAACGCCTGGGGGCGCTGGATGCCTCCCTTACCCGCCGCGTTGAATCTTCACGAACGCATGTTGGCCTTGCCGGAACGCAGTCTTCGATACCGGCCCGACCTACTCTCCACAACCACCGCCATGCGGTTGGTAGGGGAGTTATCACCCTCGGAGCCCATCCTGGCCGGAAAGCTCGCCACGCAGTTCCTTTGTTCGCCGTACTTGGGTTACGTCCGAACACCACCGGTCGGCTACACCGTCTTAGACCATTTTTCGCTGGGAAAACTGCGGCCGGCGCTCGAGTTGCTGGCCGATCGGCCGGCAACGTTGATTGTGGTCGGCTGCGCCACCGGCGAATGCCTTCTGCCGCCCCCCGAACCCGGGGACGAGATCTTGTACGACGACGGCATGACGCCGCCTTTGGTCGTGTATCGAAGGCGTTTTCCCGCCGACCGGGACCGGGAACACTACGAGCGGTTCTATCGGCAACTGGTCGAGGCCAATCACGCTCCCTATATCCCGTATTCCGTGGCCACCGCGTGGG
>CAYWTU010000013.1:12020-16493 GCA_964461275.1 uncultured Pirellulales bacterium
CCTATCTTCGCCAGCGAATGTCCCGTCTCGAGGTAGCGCCGGAGCTGTTGGACTGGTTGGCCGGCCTATTTGACGAGTTGGGCGAACCGGCGGTCGCCGACGCAGCCCGGCAAGCGGCCGAAAACCGCCGCACTACGAGTGATTCCGAATAGGCCCCGCCCCACGGCGCCAGCGCGGTTTTTGCCCCTGGCGAAGCGTTCGGGAGCCTGTTACCTTCAACGGCCAGTAGTCTTGTGCCTGGAAGATTCTTTTTGACGCGCCGCAATCTTGTCGCCTTCCCAGGCGCACCAATCGGCGCCGAATCGCCACCTTCATTAGGGAGCTTTGGCCGTGCGGAACCGTTTTGCGATGGGGAATCGAGTCGGTCGGGGGACGATTTGGGCGCTTTTATTGACGGCCGCGTTCCGTCCGGCTTTGGCCCAGGCGCAGGACGCCAAGCCCGTGGTCGTGGCGGCGTTTCATAGCTACCAGCGCTTCCTGGATCACTTGGCGATCATTGGCAAATTCTCCGGGCTCGAAAAATTCGCCGCCAGCTTCGATCAGACGGTTCCCAAACTTCTCCAAGCGGAAGGACTCAAGGTAACCGATTTGCCGGGCGTTGATCGCGGCCGACCGATGGGCCTGCTGGTGTTGCCCGGCGACGAGGCGCAAACGGTGCTGTTCCTACCGGTGACCGATTTCGCGGCCGCGCTGGCTGGACTGCAACCCCTGACCGGCGAGGCAACCGACGCTGGCGATGGCCTTCGCGGCGTGACGCTGCTGGGGCAGTCGTTGATGGTGAAGGAGGTAAGCGGCTGGGCTATGTTCTCGCCGCAGGCGGCGGCACTGGCCAATCCGCCTACCGATCCTGGCGCCATTGTGGGAGACATGTTGCAGAAATCGGACGCAGCCCTGCGTTTGAATCTGGCGGGCGTGACGGCCGAGCAGCGGCAGGATTTGGTCGACTCGGCGCAGGGGCTGCTGGGCGCCGGGCTGCAACAGCAAGCCGGCGAAACCGATGGGCAGTTTACGCTCCGCAAGACCATGTCCGAGCAACAGCTTGGCATGGTGCAGACCTTGCTCATGGACGCGGAACAGGTCGACGTCGACCTGCGAATCGACGCCGAAAGCGGCTCTTCGATTGGCGATCTGTCGCTGAAGCCGGCCAGCGGCAGCGTCTCGGCCGCCCATATCGCGGCGTTTGGCGCCAAACCCAGCCGCGTAGGCGGCATGTTTAAGGAGACCGACGCTCTGGCGCTGCATTTGAACCTGGGCCTGGACGAGGGGCAGATCAAGAAATTCTCGTCGACCGTAAGCGCCTACCGTGAAGCTGTTCGCGAGGGTCTGGCCGCCTCGACCGAGGCTGGTGAGCCGGAACATCGAAAGGTGGTGGACGGGCTCGTCGACAAATTGTTCGACGCCATGAAGTCCTCGATCGAAGCGGGGCAATTGAACGTGGCGGCCCGGGTCAAGCAAAAGGGCTTTCCCATGACGTTGGTGTTGGGGACGGCCGTCGAGTCGAGCTCGAACCTGGACGCGGTCTTTCGTGAATTCGGCGAATTGGCCAAGAACGATCCCGGTTTCACCAAGGTCGAGCTGGACGTAGCCAAGCAAGGCGACGTCGCGATCCATGGCTTTGAGCTCCAGAAGGAGAAGCCGGCGCCGGGCGCCAAGCCCGGTCAGTTGCCGGCGTTCGACAAGGTTTTCAAGACCCGCCAGATTTACGTCGCCGCCGCGGGCGACCGTGCCTTTGTGGCGCTCGGCCCCAAGGCCCTGGACGACATCAAAGAAGCGCTAACCACCCAGGATTCCAATGTGGACCCCATCCACCTGAGCATGAACACTTCACTAATGGTAAGCGCGGGCGGAATGCTCAACCCCGATCCGACGATGGGCATGGCGGTCTCGCTCATTGCCATGAACCTGACCGCCGGCGCCGACGGCCCAATGAACGACCGATTCATCATGACGATGAAACCGTCCGAGGGCGGTTTGGCGGGGCACATGGAGATGGGCAACGGCCTGTTGCGCGTGATCGGCGTGATTCTGCCCCTGTTGTCCCAATTCGCCGGCGGGGCCGGTTCGTAGAGTTCACTTCACTTGCTCGCACCGCATTGCGGAGTGAATGCTCGTCGCATTTTTCCAGGGGTCATTAGCAACAAGGATCTCCGTATGTCGCAAGCCACCGCCGCTCCAATCGTCACCGGCCAGTTGCGCGGCCGGGTGAAATGGGTTCGCTTCAATCGTCCCGAAGTTCGCAATGCCATTGCGTTGGAGTCGGCCGACCTGGCCCGCGAGCAGGTGGACTCGGCCGAGGCCGAAGGGGCGCGGGTGATCGTGCTTGCCGGCAGCGGCGGCTCGTTTTGCGCCGGGGCCGATCTGAAGAGTCTTAGTTCCAATTTCGGCGCCGTCGTCGACGTTCGAGAGATTCTGAAACAGCACTATCACAAGCTGCTGCTGGCGATGACCAGTTCACCGCTGCCGGTGATCGCGGCGGTGGATGGCCCGGCCGCGGGCATTGGCTGCGACATCGCGCTGGCGGCCGACATGCGATTGGTCAGCGACAAGGCCTTTTTCGCCCAAAATTTCGTCAACATTGGCCTGATGCCGGACGGCGGCGGGACGTTCACGTTACCCCGGTTGGTCGGTACGGCTCGGGCGATGGAGATGGCGCTGACCGGCTTACGCGTGCCGGCGGCCAAGGCCTTGGAATGGGGCCTGGTCAACGACGTCTATCCGGCGACGGGATTCGAAGACGCGGTGCAAACATTCGCCGAGTCGCTGGCCCAGAAAGCGCCGCTGTCGTTGGCCCGCAGCAAGCGGGCTATTCGGGCTTCGTTGCAAGGCGGCAGCTTCCAGCAGGCGCTGGAGCTCGAGGCCGAACTGCAACAGGAGCTGATTCAGACGGAGGATTTTCCCGAAGGAGTGATGGCGTTCCTGGGTAAACGAACGCCCGAGTTCAAGGGGCGATAGACCATCGAGTGGCCCGGCAGCGGGCGGCCGGGCGCACGATCTGACCCACAGGAAGGCCCGGCCATGAGCCGCTGGATTTGGCTGTCGCTGTTGTTGACGCTGGCCGCAGTGGCGGCCACCGCCAGTGTCTTCGGACCCTGGTTTCAACAGTTGCCGGCCCGGGTGCCGGTGCATTGGGACCTACAAGGCCGCCCCGACGGCTTCGTAGACCGCGACGGCGCTTGGCCGTTTTTCTGCCTAGTGCCGGGCATCATGCTGATGGTGCTGCTGTTGACCTGGGCCCTGCCTCTCGTTTCGCCGCAGAAGTTCGAGATTGACGCTTTCCGCGGCACGTGGGGCCTGACGATGGCGATGGTCAGTGGATTGCTTTTGTATCTGCATCTGGTGATTCTGTATTACAGCTTCGACCGTCAGCCTCCGGGCGATCCTAGCCTGGCCATCTACACCGGCATCTTGGCGTTTTTTTCGGCACTCGGATTGATGCTGGGCCGCGTGCAGCCGAATTTTTGGATGGGGGTCCGCACGCCATGGACGCTGGCTAGCCCCCAAGTCTGGCAGGCGACCCACCGGCTGGCGGCGCGAGTATTTTTCTGCGGCGGGCTACTGGGACTGGCGCTGGTCTGGTCGGGGTTGCCGCCGATCTGGCGGCTAGGTGCAATGCTCGCCGTCACGATGGGCGTGAGCCTGATTCCCATTGTGCATTCCCTGGTGTACTACAAGTGGCTCCAGCGCCGCGGCCTGCTTTGAGGCCCCGCCGCGGCCTGCTACAGCAGCGTCCTACCTTGGGTTCAGAAATGTCCAATCGACAAACGTTCCTGACGGCCGGTCTTCTGTGTGCAATCGCATTTCGCACGCTGACCGCCTCCGACGCCCCGACCGCTGGCGTCGCGCGCCGCGTGCCGGTCTATAAGTCGCCTGGCCGTTTCGGTGGTTGGCCCGCCAACCACGGGATGTGGGCTTGGGACGACGAACTTTTGGTTGGCTTCGGCGCCGGGTACATGAAGGACAATGGGCCCGATCGACACGCGATCGACCACGATCGCCCGGAGGAGCATCTGCTGGCCCGCAGCACCGACGGCGGCGAGTCCTGGTCGATTGAGAATCCGGCCGCCCAAGGCGTGCTGATCCCTGTGGGTCCGGCGCTGCATGGCATCACGCCGCCCGGCCTGACGGAAAAGCCCTGGCAAGACTGCCCGGGCGGCATCGACTTTTCTCAGCCCGACTTCTGCCTCACCGTTCGTATGACAGACGCCAGCGTCGGGCCGTCGCGGTTCTATTATTCGACGAACCGTGGTCGCAACTGGCAGGGGCCGTTCCGTCTGCCGCAATTCGACTTGCCGGGAATTGCCGCGCGAACCGACTATGTCGTGCTCAGTCCCCGCGAGTGTCTGCTGTTCGTAACTTCGGGCAAGCCCAACAAGCGCGAAGGTCGGCCTCTGTGCGTGCGTACGGCCGACGGCGGAAAATCGTGGCAATTCGTGGCCTGGCTGGCCGATGAGCCGACCGGATACGGCATCATGC
>CAYWTU010000014.1:0-16409 GCA_964461275.1 uncultured Pirellulales bacterium
GGCGTGGACGGGCGGGGGTTGGCGAAGACGGCGCGGTTGCTCTCCGCCATGGCGCTGTGGCTGGCAATGGGCGAATACGGCGGGCTCTACGCGCTGCAAACCTGGCTGCCGGTGGTCGGCAAGTTCCGCTTTCCGGCCCGCTATATGGCGATCGTCGTCTGGGGCGTGGCGGTGCTGGCGGGGCTGACGCTGGTTCAACTCCAGCGCGCCGGCGGCGGTCGATCGACCGCGGGCCGGCCGTTGTCAGCGCTGGTGGCTTGCAGCGGGTTATTGGTGCTCGCCGCGCCATGGCTGTTTCCCGGCGAGTACGTGGCTACATGGCCATGTCGGCTTGCCGGTCCCGTGATCCTCATGGCGGCCAGCTCGCTCATCATGGCGGCCGAGGCCGGCTGGCGGGGCGCCCTTCCGGCGCTTTTGTGCCTGGCGACAATCGACCAATGTGCGTACGGGTTGAGCCATTCCCTGCTGGGTAAGACCGGACCCTTGGAGCGAGTCTTTCAAGAACTTCCCGCAGCGCCGGGCCAGCGGACCGATGCGGTCGCCATGCAGCTTCGCAGCCCGGATGACGCGGTGTTGCCGTACATCAATCACCTCAGCCTTTGCGGTCGGCGAACGCTGGACGGTTACGCCGGACTAGAGCCGGCGCGAGTATTGAACTACGCGACCGTGCCGGCCCTACGGGCCGCCGGCGTGGGATTCGTCGGCCGCACAAGCCGCACTGACGGCATTCCGGGACTGTTGCCTGTTGACAACGCCTGGCTGGCGGTCCCCCTGCCGCTGCCCCGGGTCCGTTTTGTGACCCAAGTTTTAGTGAGCCCTTGGCCAGCCGAGGAAGTGTCCCGGATTGACCTGGACACGACGGCCGTCGTGCCACGGCCGCTGCCCATCATCGACGGACCTGTTGGGTTAGCCGAACTGGTGCGTGAGGTGCCCGGAACGCTCGACATTCGCACAGCTTGCGCCACGCCGCAACTGCTGGTGGTGGCCGACAGCCACCACCGCGGCTGGCGGGCCCGTGTGGACGGTCGGCCGCGCGACGTCGTGCGGGCCAACGGCGACTTCCTGGGCGTGGTGGTCATGCCGGGCGAAACGAGCGTCGAACTGCGGTTTGCGCCCGACAGCCTCCGCTACGGCAAATGGATATCGCTGACGGCGCTGGCGGGAGTGCTGGGCGGTTGGTTGGCGGCGGAGTTGATTCGAATGGGAACAATACGAACATCCAGCGCCGTCGCGGCGCCATGCGAAAGGTGATCACGATGGACAGAGCCCGATTGACGGTGGCTACGGCCGAGCCGCGGGTCGAGATGCCGCTGCTGAGCGTCGTGCTGCCAGTGTACAACGAGGCGGGCGTGCTGAGCTCGCTGACCGAGACGCTGACCGAATGCCTGTCGCGGCTACACTGCGACTACGAAATTGTGATGGTCAACGACGGGTCGACCGACGACAGCTCGGCCTGTCTGGACCGGCTGGCCTTGGGCAACCCGCAGATACGCGTCGTCCACCTGTCGCGCAACTTCGGTCATCAGGCCGCGGTGCAGGCCGGCTTGGAGCACGCCCACGGCGACGCCGTGGTGTTGATGGACGCCGACATGCAGGACGCGCCGCAGGCGATCGCCGAGTTTTTCGACGCCTGGCGGCAAGGCTACGACGTGGTTTACGCGTTGCGCACCGCGCGCAAAGAGCACCCGCTAAAGCGCAGCTTGTTCGCCGGTTTCTACCGCTTCCTGGCGGCGATTTCCCCCACGCCGCTGCCGCTCGACGCCGGCAACTTCGGGCTGGTCGACGCCCGCGTGGCGCGGCTGGTGGCCGCCCTGGGCGAGCGCGACCGTTACTTCCCGGGCCTGCGAAGTTGGGTTGGCTTTCGACAAATCGGCGTGCCCGTGGAGCGCAACGCCCGCTACGACGAACACCCACGAGTCAGTCTGTGGGGACTATTCCGACTGGCCAAGACAGCCGTCTTCTCGTTTTCCTCGTTCCCGTTGGCGGTGTTCAGCGTCATCGGCTGCCTGGCCTTGGCGCTGTTCGTTGGGCTCAGTGGATACTCGCTGTTTTGCAAGCTGCTGACGAACCTGGCCATTCCCGGCTGGACGTCGCACGTGCTGATTGGCAGCTTCTTTGGCGCGCTGAACGCCTTGGGCGTCAGCATCCTGGGGGAATACGTCATTCGGATTTACGATCAGGTGCGCGGCCGACCGCTTTTTCTGGTCGACCGCACCGTCAACGTGCCTGATGTTTGCGGCACGGCGGTGGTGAACGCGGCGCGTCGGCGGCAGGCAAATCGCGCGGCACAGGCCGACACGCTCCCGCCGATCACCGGCGACGACGCGCTGTATGGCGAGGTGTTGGACCAGGCCCAGCAGTTGCAAGACGAGTCGGCGGCACTTGCCCGGCCGAAGCGCCGTCGCGCGGGCAAGAAGGTTTCCACCGCCGGCCGCTCGGCCGCCCGTGGAACGCGGCGCAAGGCCCGCTGACGCACGATCAGGTAGGTTCGTCAGGCCACGGTTCCATGGCCGCCCCAAATTCGACGTTGAGCTTCAACGCGTCGGCCAGGCGAACCAAAAACATCGCGCGGGGAATCGTCGTGGCCCCTAACCGGCGAGAATGGGCGGTGGCCTGTTGCACGTCGAGCAGCGCATAGCCTCTGCGCCGCAGATGCCGCACGAGGTGCGCCAAGGCGACTTTGGAAGCGTCGCGCACGGCGTAAAACATCGATTCGGCGCTGAAGGCCCCGCCCAACGCGACGCCGTAAATGCCGCCCGCCAACTGTCCGTCGTGCCAGACTTCGACGCTGTGGGCGTGCCCTTCCTTGTGCAGTTGCTGGTACGCCCTTCGAATGGCGGAGGTGATCCAGGTGCCCTGCCGACGGTCCTGAGCCGTGGCGCAGCCATGGATAACGCCGGCGAAATCACGGTCGCAGGTGACCATGAACTTTCCGCTGCGCATCGTCCGCGCCAGCCGGCGTGAAACGATCAGGCCGTCCAGTTCGAGCACCGCCCGCGGGTCGGGCGAACACCACAAGTTGAGCCCCTCGTCTACCGGCCAGGGAAAGATCGCGTGCCGGTAGGCGTCGAGCAGCCACGGGGTGTTCAAGCGACCGCCCACGAGCACGACGCCCTGCGGGTCGGCCAATTCAGGCGACGGAAAGAAGTTTGGTTTCCCCAGCGGGTTCATAGGCTGTTGACCGGCGCTACTCCCACGCCGCCACCGGCGCGGCGCCCGGCGCGCGGTACTGCGGCAGCCAGACCAGCCCTACCAGGTCGACAGTGACGTTGGTCTTCTTCGGTTTCACGGAAACCGTCTCCAACGTTTCGGTCAGGGGATCGATCTTTGTCTCCAGGGCGGCGATCTCGGCCTTGAACTGATCGTCCAAGGCGGCAAACTCTTCTTGAAGCGCCGCCAGCTTTTCTTCGGCGTTGACCACGTCACGGCCCGCCTTGGTGGCTCGGCCGGTCTGACGCAAGGCCGAGCCGGCGCGAGTAATGTTGGTGACGGTTAGTTTTTTGCGTCCTAGCAGGGCTCCCAAAACTGTCGCGCCGGCCGACAGCCAAGACTGCACCTTGTGCTCCGATTGCTCGGCCTTCTCCTTCTCGACCGATTGTTCGGCCTTGCGGACCTTATCTTGAAGGGCCGCCAACTTGGGGGCGTACTTAGTCGTGAGCTTGTCCTTCAGCGCGTCGCGCTGCTCGCGGGCGGCCTGCTGCAACCGAATTCGAAAATCGCGCTCGGGCTCGTCGACGCGGGACACTTCGTCCAGCGACGGGCTGTGGCGCAGGTCGACGCGTTGCGAACGGTAGAGTTCGTCGGCCAGTGACTTGGCCCAACTCTTGTAGCTCTTGGCCCTGGAGGCGTCGGCCGGCAGAGGATCGAACGCGGCCCCTTCCACCGGCGCCGATTCCAAATCGTCGGTCATCATTTCGACCTTCTGCATGGCCTGCCAATCGACCACGGCGGCCTCGGCCTGCAGCGGCAACAGGCCGGCGATTTTTCGCGTCGTGTCGACGCCCAACTTGGCGTCGGCAAAGTACACCCGGCCCAGGCCTAACAGCGCCGGTTGGTAGACGAGCTTGGCGCCCGCCGCCGGCTGGCGGCGCGTCGGGGCGAAACACTGCGGCACATCGGGCCCTAGCACGGGCCGTTGAGCGGCCGTGTCCAACAGCCCGCTTCCCATGTTGGCCGCGGCTATGGCGCCGGCCGCCACACCGGTGCCAATCGAGCCGGCGCCTGTCGCCGCGCCCGCAGGCGGCGCTGTCACGGGCGGCTTGCGATCCTGCATCAGCGTGCGGATTTGGTCGCGGGTGAGCGGCCCGCGCAAGTAGCTCAGCGTCCAGCGAGTTTGGAACACCACCGGCGCGTCGTCGTGGACATTGTTCATCAGAAACACGCGGCTACCCAGGCCCGACAGGATCTGTTCCATCCGCTGACGGTCGAAGTTGGCCGCCGCGCCGGCGGCGGCCCCTTCCAAACCGTCGAGCACTCGGGCTTTGTCGCGTTCCGTTTGCAAGCGGCCGATGAACCAAGTTCCCGCGTTGCTCAATCCCTTGTAGTCCAGGTCCACGGGGTTCTGTGTCGCCAAGACCACGCCTAGCCCGAACGCGCGGGCTTGCTTGAGCAGCGTCAACAGTGGGGCCTTTGACGGGGGCGCGGCGACCGGCGGGAAATAGCCGGCGATCTCGTCCATGTAGAACAGCGCCCGCAGGCTGGTGGTGCCCGACTGTGAGCGAACCCAAGCCAGCGTCTGATTCAGGATCAGCGAGACGACGAACATTCGCTCGGCGTCGCCCAGGTGGGCGATGGACACGATGGCGACGCGCGGCTTTCCGGCCGGCGTGTAGAGCATCGATCCGACGTCCAGCGGGTCGCCTTGCAGCCAAACTTCGAACCCCGGCGAGGCCAATAAGTTGTTCAGTCGCATCGCCAGTTCAAACCGATCCTTGGCCGGAAAGAAGCTCTCCAAATCCATCACGCCGACCCGGGTCAGCGGGGGGTTTTGCACCGACTGAACTAGCCCTGCCAGGTCAATCTCGCGCCCTTCGCGCCAAACGGTCTCCAAGATGCTGGACATCAAGATGTGCTCGCGGCTTTGCAGCGGGTCGCCCTGCACGTTGAGCAAACCCAACAGCCCCCCCACGGCGCCCTGAATGCGGTCGCGCAACAGCTCGGCGTCGGCCATGATCTCCGCCGCCGGCGCCGCGAATGATCGCAGCACAGACAACGAGATGCCCGCCGTGCTGCCGGGCGTGTAAACGACGAACTCGGCCGCGTCGCGCAGCCGCTGGATTCGCTCACCGCTTTGATCCCACTCGGCCAGTCCGCTGGACCAACGCGCGGCCTGCTGTCGGGCGAATTCGGCCGGCTCGACCCCGTGCTTGCGGGCGTCATCTGCATTGATCCAAGGGGCAAAGTCCTCCGGCCGCAGTTGGGGGAACGTCAACAACAAGTTGGCCAGGTCCCCCTTGGGGTCGATCACCAAGGCCGGTATGCCGTCGATGGCCGCCTCTTCCAACAGGCTCAGGCATAGTCCCGTCTTGCCGCTGCCGGTCATACCCACGCACACGGCATGCGTCACCAGATCCTTCGAGTCGTAGAGCAGCGGCGCCGGCTGCGTGACCTTGCGCTCCAAATCGTACTCGCGGCCCAAATAGAAGACGCCCAGCTTTTCGTAGTCGCTAACGGCCATCCAAGCGCTCCGAGGGTGGTGGTGTCGTTCGGCTGGCAGCGTCGCCGACGAACCAGGCGATGCGGCGAACGTCTGTTGCTGACGCACATGCGAGCCGTCAGTTTACCGAATCGGCGCGGACGAAGCACCCGGACGGCGCAAGGAACTTCTCGGCCGGCGTTGAATGGCGGTGGCCGGGACGATACGTTGGCAGGCGACAGGCAACCACCCTACTCCCGCCGCTACCGTGAGGAACCAACATGCCCAATTCGCTCTTCGATCTCACAGGCCGCGCGGCGCTCGTCACCGGTGGCAGCAAGGGCTTGGGGTTGGCGATGGCCCGCGGGCTGGCCGAGGCAGGGGCCAACGTGGCGATCTCCAGCCGGCACGAAGATGAGCTGGCCGCGGCCGCCAAGGTAATTGGGCGCGGCCTGAACGTGCGCGTCGAGCATTTGGTAGCCGACATGACCAGCCGCGCCGACGTAACCCGCCTGGCCAGCGACGCGCTGACGCGGTTGGGCCGGGTGGATATTTTGATCAACAACGCCGGCAGCAATCAGCCGCAACCGATCGACCAGATCATCGACGCCGACTGGGACCGGATCGTGGAGCTGAACCTGACCAGTTGCATGGCGCTCACGCGGGCGCTCGTACCGCAAATGAAACCGCGCCGTTGGGGCCGCGTCATCCACATTTCGTCGATCATGGCCTTGGCCTCCAAGGTAGGCCGCGACGCTTATTCGGCCACCAAGGCGGCGCTGATCGGCATGGCGCGCGCAAGCGCCCTGGAACTGGGGCCGCACGGCATCACGGTCAACTGCCTGGCGCCGGGGCCATTCCTAACCGACTTGCCGGGCAGCTTGTTGAGCGATGAGGAGAAACGTCGCTTTGCCGAGCGAACGGCGCTGGGCCGTTGGGGCGAACCGCGAGAATTGGCCGGCCCGGCGCTGATGTTGGCCAGCGAGGCTGGCAGTTACGTGACCGGGGCCACATTGGTGGTGGACGGCGGCACGCTCTGCATGACGTTTTAGCGGCGAAACACCCCTGGCGCTGAAAGTTGCCGCGATGCGGCCCGCAGTTGCTCCTTGCCGCGAACCACGTTAGCCTCATACCAGGCCGGCGCGCCAATTGCCGGCCGGAATTTTGCGGACCATGCCATGTCGACATTGCCGACGGGCCCACTTCAACATCCGCGTGTCGCACGCCGCACGGCCATTCAGGCCGGCGCCGTGGGACTGCTCGGCTTGGGTATGAATCACCTGGCGCCACTGCGGGCACTCGCCGCGCGGGACAGGTCGGGAGGCCAGGCGTCGCCAAGGGCAAAGCGCGTCATCTACATCTTTCTTTCCGGCGGGCTGGCGCAACACGAGAGCTTCGACCTCAAACCGCGGGCGCCCGACGCCATCCGCGGGGAGTTTGCTCCCATCGCCACCCGCACGCCCGGCATCGAAATCTGCGAACACCTGCCGCGGTTGGCGGCTCTCAGCCAACATTGGTCGTTGATTCGCTCGCTCACCCATCCCTCGAACGACCATTCGCAGGGGCACATGATCATGCTCAGCGGCCGCACGCCGCTGCCGCCCGGCTTCGATCCCAACACGGCCAAACCGAGTGAATGGCCGTCGATTGCCGCGGTGGCCGGCGCCGCGACCACCCCGCGCAACAACCTGCCCCCGGCGGTCGTCTTGCCTGAAAAACTGATCCACCGCACGGGGCGCATGATTCCCGGCCAGTTTGCCGGCATCATGGGCGCCCAGCGCGACCCGTGGTTCATCACCGCCTCGCCCTACAACGCCGACACCTATGGCGCCTTTCCGGAATACGGCTTTCACCACGAGCGCGGGCTGGAGAATCCCAAGCACCTGGCGTTTCAAGCGCCAAACCTGACGCTGCCCGCCGGGCTCTTGCCGGGGCGCATGACCGGCCGATTCGAACTGCTCGACTTTGTCGAGCGACAGCGGCGCGACTGGGATCAGTGGGCCGACACCGAGCCGTTCGACCGCCAACGGCAGCAGGCCGTATCGCTGTTGGCCGACGCCCGGACACAGCACGCCTTTGACGTCACCCGTGCGGACGAGGCCGTCCAGCAGCGGTATGGCAAGAACACGTTCGGTTGGTCGCTGCTGATGGCCCGGCGGCTGGTGTCGGCGGGCGTCAACTTGGTGCAGGTCAATTTGGGAAACAATGAGACTTGGGACACGCATCAGGCCGCGTTCCCGAATCTCAAAGATTATTTGTTGCCGCCGACCGATCGGGCCGTCGCGGCGCTCATCGAAGATCTTTTCGAGACCGGCGAATTGGATGAGACGCTGATTGTGATGGCGGGAGAATTCGGCCGCACGCCCAAGATATCAACGTTGCCGGGGGTCAAACTCCCAGGGCGCGATCATTGGGGCGCAGTGCAATCGGTGTTCTTGGCCGGCGGCGGCGTGCGGGGCGGCACGGTCATCGGCAGTTCGGATAAGAACGGCGGCTTTCCCGCCAGCGATCCTCAAACCCCTGAAAATTTCGCCGCCACGATTTACCACGCGCTGGGCATCCCGGACACCGCCGTCTGGCACGACAATCTCAACCGGCCGCACCATATCTACTACGGCGAACCGATTCGAGAATTGCTTTCCTAATACGCCATTTTGCGAACCTTCCCGGTTCCGGGGCAGCTCTTTACAATGGCCCCTTCACGCCGCTCGGGCAATCTGGCGGAATTGCCGTAAGTTGTTTGCCCATTGGCGGTTCTACGGTCAAACGTCGAGGAGCTGCGCCCGTGCTGCGGACCCATACCTGTGGACAACTGCGTGCCGAGAACATCGGACAAACAGTCACTTTGGCCGGTTGGGTCGACTCGTATCGAGACCATAGCGGGGTGCTGTTCGTCGACTTACGGGATCGGTACGGCAAGACCCAGGTGGTCTTTGGTCCGGAAGGAGGCGTGGACAACCAGGCCCTGGCCCGTTCGCTGCGCACGGAATTCGTTGTCCAGGTGCAGGGCAAGGTGGCGCATCGACCCGAGGGGACGGTGAACCCCAAGCTGAGCACCGGCGAGATTGAACTCCGCGCAACGTCGCTGACGCTGCTCAATAAGAGCAACACCCCGCCGGTGCAGCCGGGCGGCGTTGATCTGCCGAATGAAGACCTGCGGCTGAAGTATCGCTACCTCGACTTGCGCCGACCCGACATGCAACGGGTGATGTTGCTGCGCCACCGGATGATCAAGGCGATGCGCGACTTCTTTGACGAGCGCGGGTTCCTCGAGGTGGAGACGCCGATGTTGGGGCGCAGCACGCCCGAAGGCGCCCGCGACTACTTGGTGCCCAGCCGCGTCAACAAGGGGAGTTTTTACGCCTTACCCCAGTCGCCGCAACTCTACAAACAAATCCTGATGGTCGCCGGCTACGACCGTTATGTGCAGGTGGCTCGCTGTTTTCGCGACGAAGATCTGCGAGCGGACCGACAACCCGAGTTCACGCAACTTGATCTCGAAATGTCGTTTGTCGAGGCGGACGATGTGATGGGTGAAGTCGAGGGGCTGATGCAGAAGCTGGCTCGCGACCTATTGGAGTTGGACTTGACGCTTCCGTTGCCGAGGCTGACCTACGACGAGGCGATGGAGCGGTTTGGCCATGACGCCCCGGACCTGCGGTTCGGCATGGAATTAGTCGACGTGACCGATCTGGCGGCGCGGGCTGAATTTCGCGTGTTTCGGGCCGCGGCCGAGGGTGGCCAGCGGGTGCGCGGCATCAACGCCCGCGGCGCGGCCGCCAAGTATTCCCGCAAGGGGATCGATGACCTGACAGCAATGGTCGTCAACGACTTTGGGGCCAAGGGGCTGGTTTGGTTCAAAGTAGAAGACTCAGGGACGTTGGCCTCGCCGACGGCCAAGAATTTTGGCGGCGAGTTGTTGTCCGAAATCGCCTCTCGAATGTCGGCCCAGCCGGGCGACCTATTGTTGTTCGTGGCCGACACGTTCGACGTCACCTGCAAGGCATTGGCCGGCCTGCGCAAATTGCTGGGCCGCGAGCTGGCGCTGTACGACCCGCGCTCGTTTCACTTCTCGTGGGTTGTCGAGTTTCCAATGTTCGAGTACGACGCCGAGGAGAAGTGCTGGGCGGCCAAGCACCATCCGTTCACGTCTCCCCGTCCGCAGGACTTGGGCCTCTTGGCGACCCACCCCGAGCAAGCTCGGGCGGTGGCTTACGACTTGGTGATCAACGGCTACGAAGCCGGCGGCGGCACCATCCGAATTCACGATCAAGAGATCCAACAGCAGGTGTTTCAGTTGCTCGGCATTTTACCCGACGTGGCCCGCGAGAGGTTCGGGTTTCTGCTCGACGCATTGCAATTTGGCGCCCCACCCCACGGCGGCATTGCGCTGGGTCTGGACCGTTGCGTGATGATCTTTGCCGGCTTGGACAACATCCGCGACTGCATCGCCTTTCCCAAGACTCAAAAGGCGACCGATTTGATGACCGGCGCCCCGGGGGCTGTCGATTTGCGCCAATTGCGCGATCTGGCCGTCAAGGTTGATCTGCCCAAATGATCTGCCCAAACGACGGCCAAACCCATCCAGCGACGGCGGCGCCCCGGTTGACGCTTCCCGGATTGGCGACCAGACTGAGTGTTCGACGTTTGCCTTCGGTTCGTGACGATTGGGACGCAGGAAAATTGGTTTGCCGGATGATGCGCATCCTTCGGAGCTATCGAGTTTGGTTTCCACACGGCCTGTGGGCCGTGTTGATGGTGGCGTCGATTGGCTGCACCTCGTCCACGACCGAGCCGTCCACAGCCGAACCGTCGACGGCCAAAGCGCCCGCAGTCAAGCCGCGGGCCGAGACGCCCGCCGTTCCGCCCCAGACCGAGCCCACACGGATACAGCCGCCAACGCCCGAGCCGTCCGTCGCCGCCGAGCAGGTGGACGCCGGCGAGGCGCCGCAGGAATCGGCGCCCCCCCCCGTCACGACCGACGCAACACCTTCGGCCGAGGCTGCTCGAAAACTACCCAAGGTGGCCCGCCGGCGACCCGGTGGCCGCGCTCAAGATGCGCCCGCGGAAGACAAATTGCCGGAGCCGCCGCGTCCCCTGGCGATGCCGCACGTGGCCCTCAGCACCAGCCATCAGGCCACCTGTAAGGTGCTGGTCGGCGATACGTTTCCGGCCGTGACGCTTCAGGCCGCCGATGGCGCCCCCAAACCATTCGCCGAACTGCTTGGCAGCCGGCTGACGGTGGTTTTGTTTTGGGACCACGCCAACCCGTACTCGGTGGGCGAGTTGGGCGACTTGCAGCGCGACGTTTTTGAATCGTATGCCGAGGCGGGATTGACGGTGGTGGCGATTCACGTGGGAGACGACGCGGCAGCAGCCGACAGCGCCGCTACTGAGCGGGGCGTCTCATTCCCTCGTTTTCTTGACGGCGACAAATCGATCTTCGCCCAGGTGGCGACCGCTAAGCTTCCCCGCACCTACCTACTGAACGCGGCGGGAGAGGTGCTTTGGTTCGACATCGAGTATTCGCGCACGACTCACCGCGAGCTGCTGGAAGCGGTGGAATTCACGCTGGCCCAGGCGCCGTGAGTTGCGCCTCCTGCCGGGTTGTGGCGGCGATTGCCTCGGTTCGCCGGGCTACCGCACTGGTCCGCCGGGCTGCTGCGTAAGGCGATTGTCTGGGGCGGCTTCCTGGTCGTACATCGTCCAGATGTTGCATTCGCCGCGAACCTTTTCGACGTACTTCGTGCGGTGCGATTGAAACCGCTGTTCACGGATCGCCATACGGATCGACGATTGCGCCTCTTCGAATGGCTCGCGGCCGGCGTCCGCACGTTCGACCACCCGCACGATGTGAAAGCCGCTGGCGTCCTCCAAGATGGGGCTCAGCGCGCCGACGGGCAAGGAGAACAGCGCCTTGTCGATGACTTCCGACCTCAAGCTGCCCCGAGTCGTCCAATCGTGGATGCCGCCGTCGCTGGCGGTGGCGCCGTCGGAGTGCAACTTGGCGATCTCGGCAAAGTTCGCGCCCGCCAACAATTGATTGCCGAGTTGTGCGAGCTTGGCGTAGGCGGTGGGCTTGGGTTGATCGGACGAGACCTTGACGGTCAACTGCTCCCAGCGGGCCTTGGCCTCATGTTCGTAGTCGGCTAGATGCGCTCGGTAGTGCTGGAGCATCTCGTCGCGGGTAATCTCTTCGTTGAGCTTGAGCTGCATGAACATCCACTTGCGGGCCAGCAGCCCCTCGATATGGCTCTTGCGGACGCGGGCGAGAGAGGTGCCCCACTTTTTGAACTTTAGATCCAGCTCGGCCCGGTTTTCTAACCGGTGTTGCTCCAGCATCTTGCCGAGGTATTCCTTGTCGAATTCCTTGGATAGTTCGTCCTCGACCTTGGGCAGGTTGTCCTTGGGTATCTTCTTCTTAGCTTGTTGGGCGATCATCTTGGTGTCCAAGAGGCCAGACAGCATGTTGCGCATCAACTGTTGCCGCAGTTGTTCCTGCGACTCGGCGTCCTTGGGCACGCGGTCGTCATTCTCGGCCAATCGTTCGTTGACCACGTCCAACAACTCGCCGGCCAGCACAGCTTCGCCGTTGATCCGGGCGACAATCGTGGCGTTGTCCACCGCGTAACTGGGCAGCTTGAACGGAAAATCGGTCCGCAACGCGTTGGGCCCAGCTACCGGCGCAGCCGTGGCGAAGGGAACCGATTTGGTGGCCGGGGGCGGAACTGGGACGACGCCAACCGGTGGTCCCGCGGGGGGCGAGACCGCCGGCGGCGGCTGCACCGGCGCCGGAGGCGTCGGGTACGGTGGACCCGACGGCGCAGTGGGCCCGCTGGCCTGTGGCGCCACGTACTGCGCCGGCATGACGGCGTCGTCGTACACCGTTTGTCCGTCGGGCCCTGTCTGTCCGTCGTACACTGTCTGTCCGTCGTGCCCTGTCTGTCCACGGATGGTCAACTGTCGATTAACTTCGCGCCACGCCTGTGCATAGGCGGCCGCGCTCCATTTCGACGGCGAGAAACGTTCTCGCCGGCCAGCGTCCACGGACACGGGCAATTCAGCAATCGACACCGGCGGCGAAGGGTCGCGCAAGCCATCGCCCGACAGTGGTTCATCGCCGGGCGCATCGCCACCTGGCCAGGTGGCGGGGCGAACGGTGGCCAGCGGTGCGGTTGGCGCTCCGGGAATGTGCAATTGATTGCGCCCCGTCGCGTCCTGCATGACCTGGCCTAGTTCGACCGTCGGCGGCGTCAGCGGCGCAGTTTGACCGTTGGCCGGGGGCGCGCTGCACAACACCCATGCGCACGCCAGCGCCATGGGCGACCCTCCGGGCCAATGATGGCGGCGCAGGTTCAAGAGCGCGGTTCCTTTGTAGCGTGGCGTATGGCAGGTATGGAAAAGGCGAGATCGAATTCGCGCGCAACCGTGGCGATGTGCTGCGATCGGCGCACAAGGGGGCGGGATTCTAGCGATCAACCTAGCCCGGCCGCAACAGAGATTTGAGCCGTTCGTGGGCCAAGTCTGCGTCGCTAACCGCTTGGGGCGCAGGCAGATACGCCTGATCGTCGTCAACCACTCGCAGCGGCCCGCTTCGGCTGCGGGCCAATTGCTCGATTTTGAGCCGATTGTGATAGCCGAACACGAAATAGTCGTCTTCGGTGTGGATCGAATGAATCTGCCAATGAAACGCCCACACGCGCAGTCGCATCAAACTAATCAACCGGTCGACCACGGCCGGCCGGGGTCCGAACCGATCAACCATTTCGGCCGCCAGGTCGTCTAGTTCTGCGTCGGTGGTCAGCCGGCCGAGTCGGCGGTAGAGGTCGATCTTGTGCCGCATGTCAGGCACGTAGCTGCGCGGAATAAAGGCCTCGCCGGGCAAATCGACGTGAACGTCGATCGATACGGCCGGGGGCAGATGCTTCATTTTCCGCACGGCGTCTTCCAGCAGTTGGCAGTAGAGTTCGTACCCCACGGTGGCAATGTGACCGCTTTGCTGCGTCCCCAAGATGTTGCCGGCGCCGCGAATTTCCAGGTCGCGCATGGCGATGGCAAATCCCGCCCCAATGTGGCTGTATTCTTCGATCGCCCGCAGGCGCTTCGCCGAGTTGGGACTGAGCGCTTTGTGGGGATCGACCAATAGGTAGCAGTAGGCGCGGTGCTTGTAGCGCCCCACGCGGCCGCGCAACTGGTGCAAGTCGGCCAACCCGTAGGTGTCGGCCTGGTCAATGAAGATTGTGTTGGCGTTGGGAATATCGAGCCCGCTTTCCACGATCGTGGTGGCCAACAGGACATCGAAGCGATGTTCGACGAAATCCAGCATCACCTCTTCCAACTCGCCCTCGGCCATCTGACCGTGACCGATGCGTATGCTGGCCTCGGGCACAATCTGATTCAGCCGTCGCTGCAGCGCTTCGATGTCGTGAATTCGGTTATGGACGAAAAACACCTGACCATTTCGGTTCAGCTCGCGGAGAATTGCCTGGCGGATCATGTCCTGTGAAAACCGCGTGACGCGCGTCTCGACCGCCAGCCGGTCCTCAGGCGGGGTTTCGAGGTTCGAAATGTCGCGAAGCCCCAGCAGCGACATATGCAGAGTGCGGGGAATGGGTGTGGCGGTGAGCGTCAGCACGTCGACGATCTGCCGCAGCGTCTTCAGGCGTTCCTTGACCTCGACGCCAAACCGTTGCTCCTCGTCGATCACCACCAGGCCCAGGTTCGCGAACCGCACGTCGTGTTGCACCAACCGGTGGGTGCCGATGACGATGTCCACCTTGCCCGCCGCCAAATCGACGAGCACCTGGTCCTGCTCGCGACGCGTGAGAAAGCGGCTGAGGGCCGCTATCCGGAACGGGTACTCCGCCATCCGCGCCGTGAATGTTCGGCGATGTTGTTCTGCGAGAACGGTGGTCGGCACCAGCACCGCCACCTGATACCCGGCGTCAATCGCCTTGAACACCGCTCGCATGGCCACCTCGGTCTTGCCGTACCCCACGTCGCCGCAAATCAGGCGGTCCATCGGGCGATCGAGCAGCATGTCGCGTTTGATGGCGTCAATGGCGGACAACTGATCGGCCGTTTCGTCGTAAGGAAACGAGGAGTCGAATTCGTGTTGCCACTCGGTGTCGGCGCCGAAGGTGATGCCGGGCTGACTGGCGCGACGGGCCTGCAAGTCGAGCATGTCGGCCGCCAGGTCGATCACCGCCTGCTCGGCCTGTTGTTTGTGGCGCGTCCAAAGCTTGCCGCCGATCCGCGCCAAGGTTGGCCGCGACTTCGTGCCGCCGACGTATTTCTGGACCAGTTGAATCTTGGACGTGGGGACGTAAATTTTCGTCCCGCCGTGAAATTCCAGCTCCAGGTGCTCCTCGAGCTGCCCCGGTTTATCCAGCAGCTTGAGCCCCAGATAGCGGCCGATGCCGTGGGAAACGTGGACCACATAGTCCCCCTCGCGGAGGTCGAGAAAGCTGTCGATAATCCGCCCAAAACGGCGCCGCGATGGTCGGCTCGGATCGGGACGATTGAACAGCTCGGTGCTTCCCAGGAGCATCGTCTGGGCCGGCGCCAGGCGAAATCCAGCGTGCAGACGGCCCAGCGGAAAGTGCAGCCGCCCTTGCGCCAAGAGCGGCGTCTCGGCGAAGATCTCCTCCAACCGACGGACCTCGGCCGACGTCTGGCAGACGACGAACACCTCCTGATCGGCAGCGGCCGATTCCAGTTCTTGGCGCACCTTGGCTACGTCGCCGCTAAACCGCTCGACCGATTCGACTTTCAAATGACACGAAGTGTCGAACGAACCGGCCGACACCGCCTCGCCCGTGACCGATGCAAAGCGGTACATCCGCTGCAAGGCGTCGCTGACCTGATGAAAGTCGTCGGCCCGCTCGACTCGTTGCAAATAGTGACGCCCCTCCTCCTCCAACTCCGCAGGCTCGATGAGCATCACCCAGGCGTCCGCCGGCAGATAGGACGAAAAGTGTTCGCGGTCTTCCGGATGGGGCGCCAGCAGCGTGAGGTCCACCGCGTCGACCACGGCTAAACTGCGTTGCGTGGCCACGTCGAACCACCGCAGCGACTCAACCTCCTCGCCAAAAAACTCCACGCGAAGCGGGTTGTCCCAGTCGGGGGCGAAGATGTCGACGATACCGCCATGTACGGCAAACTCGCCCGGCATCTCCACGCCGCTCATCCCCTGAAATCCATTGTCGGCTAACCACCGCAGCAACTCTTGGGGATCGACTGTCTCGCGGCGGCCGAGCGTGCGGCTGTGCGACCGCAGGCGCTGGCGGTCGGGCACAGGCTGCAACAACGCCTGCACGCTGGTTACGATCAGCGGCGGCTTTTCCCCCGCGGCCAGTTGCTTGAGCAGCCGCAGGCGATCGCCGAACACCTCATCTTGCACCAGCCGATCACTAGGAAGCGTTTCCCAGCTCGGAAACCGGCGGCCCTGCACTGGCGCGAACAGCGCCAAGTCGTCGAGAAAATCGTCCAGATCGCCGGGATGCGGGCAGACCACCACCAGCGGACCGCGCGCGTGTTGCAACAGCGCTGCCGCGGCCAGCGCGCAGCTTGAGCCCCAGACTCCGTCCAGTGTGGCCCCTTGTCCGGCGGACAAGCTGGCCACCACCGCAGCGAAGCCTTCAACCGCCTCCAGTCGGCGGACCAACTCCGCGAGCCGGTCCGACGCGTTCGGGACCGTAGTTGCTTCGGGCATTAGGCAACGAATTGCGAGGCCGTGGATTCTATGGGGGCGGCCCGAAATTCTCCAATCGCG
>CAYWTU010000015.1:0-16058 GCA_964461275.1 uncultured Pirellulales bacterium
CACGCTGGCCATTTCGCCTTCGGAGAGGTCGGCCACGCGGCGAACGTTGGTCAAGTCGTGATAATCGCGGGGAAAGAAAAACAACAGGTCGCGCACCGTGCGCAGGTCGAGCCGCGACAATTGCTCAGCCCGCACCGGATTGACGCCGGGCAATTCATCGACCGGCGTGCGCAGAATCTGCCGGGCCTGCTGCTCGGCAGGCGACAGCGGCTCGGGTCGCCAGGGGCCATCGGAAGTCGAGGTGCTCATGACGGGCCTATTGTATACCCGCGTGAATGCCCGCGCCCCAGGCGCTGGCATGCGGTCAGGTCAACCGATCTCTGCGGATAATAGCCGGTTGCGACGGCGACAGCATCCGGATGGACACGGTCGCCAATCGCCACGTTCGGCCTAGCAACCTCAGGCGACGCCAGGTTCAGGCCTTCCGATACACCGCCACTGCCCGGCGCACCGGTGGGTCTTCGTCGTCGTAGACATCGGCCAGCGACTCACGCTCGAGTCCTGCCGCGAGAAACAGCGCCAACTCATCGCGCGTCAGCGGCCAAGGCGGACCGGTCGCCGGTTCGGTCGCGTCGCGGAGTCGGCAGATCACCAGCGCCTTGCCTCCGGGGGCCAGAACTGAGGCGATTGCCGGGGGCCCCTTGGCTCGAACCGCCTCGGGCAAGGCCTGTAGCGTGTAACGTTCGAGAACGAAATCGAACCGGCCGCGCCAATCGGCTGGAAGGTTGAACAGGTCGGCCACCTGATAGTCGACCTTCGATGGCGCGAATCGTTCGCGAGCCCAGGCAATGGCCGTCGGGGCGATATCGAACGCCGTGACACGGCAACCGGCGGCGCTCAGGGCCTCGGCATCGTCTCCCAAACCGCAGCCGACGACCAGGGCGGCGCGGTCGCGAAGCCAATCGGCGTGCTGTTCGACCCACTCCACGAAAATTCTACCCGGCCGCAGATCGGCCCAAGGTATTTCATCCGCCTTGCGGTTCGAGGCGGCGTACAGAGCCTCGAACCAGCCGGTGGGGTCGTCGGCTCGTAGATGCTCGCCGGCCAATTGTTCCACTCGTTGCCGATTCGACATAGTGAAATTCCCTGGTAAGGTCAGTCCAACCCGGGCCGCGCGACGCGACGGACGAAAGGCTTCTGCGCCGCTCCCGCGCTTACACCGCCGCAGCCACCGCGTTGCACACGGCGTCGATCTGTTCGTCGCGGATCGTTTCAAACATCGGCAAGGAAACGCAGCGGCTCATGATTCTCTCGGCCACCGGAAAATCGCCCGGTCGGCAGCCCAGGTGCGCGTAGCACGGTTGCAGAGGCACGGGCGTAGGATAGTGCAACGCAGTGGCGATGTCCCGCGCGGCCAGGGCTCGTTGGAATTCTACGCGGTCGGCCCGCTCCAGTTGCAACACGTATAAATGCCAGACGTGCGCCGCCGCCTGTCGGGCCTTGGGCAGAACGAGCCCCGGCACGTCCGCCAACTGTCGATCGTAGCGGGCTGCGGCCTCGCGGCGGCGCTGGTTCCAGTCGTCCAAGTGCGGCAGTTTGACGTTGAGCACCGCCGCCTGGATCGACTCCATCCGGGCGTTGAAACCGAGGGCCACGTGATGATGCTTTTCGGTCTGGCCATGATTGCGCAGTTGCTGTGCCCGCCGGGCGATCGTCTCGTCGGCGGTGACCAAGGCCCCTGCCTCGCCCCAGCAGCCCAGGTTCTTAGCCGGGTAGAAGCTGAAACAGCCGACGTCTCCGAAACTGCCGGCGCGACGGCCATGGAGCAGGGCGCCGTGCGCCTGTGCCGCGTCTTCGATCAGCAACAGTCCGTGCGCGTCGGCCAACTGCCGCAGCGCCGTTACGTCGGCCAGTTGACCGTACAAGTGCACGGGCAGCAGCGCGCGGGTTTTCGAGGTGATCTTGGCGGCCGCCGCGGCCGCGTCCAGCGTGTAGGTTACGGGATCAACATCGGCGAAGACCGGAGTGGCGCCAACATGGCTGACGGCGGCGGCGGTGCTGATCCAGGTGTGCGGCGTGGTGATCACCTCGTCGCCTGGTTCGATGCCTGCCGCCAACAGCGCAATCTGCAGCGCAACAGTGCCGTTGGCCAGGCCCACGGCATGGGCCGCGCCGCAATATTCGGCCAGCCGCCGCTCGAATCGCTCGACGGCCGGCCCCAGCACCAATTCGACGCGTGTAACAACTTCATGGACCGCGTCGGCCAGTTCGCGCTCGAGCAGTTTGTTCTGCGCCGCCAGGTCAACGAACGGTACGTGCATACGAGCCCTCTCGAAGTCGAACCGCAGGCGATGCAACTTCGATGCTAACCCGCAAATCGGTCGGCAGCAATTTGCCCAGCATTCACCGGCCGCCTAGAGGATGCCGACCTTCTTCAAATAGGCCAACACTTCGTCGGACAGGTCTTCGGCGCTCTTCTTCGACGAATCGAGGACCAGCTCGGGCTTTTCGGGCGCTTCGTAGGGATCATCGATTCCGGTGAAACCCTTCAGCTCGCCCGCCCGGGCCTTTTTATATAAGCCCTTGGGATCGCGGGCTTCGCACACCTCGAGCGGAGCGTCGACCAGGATTTCAATGAAGTCCCCCGGCTTCATACTGGCCCGCACGGCGTCGCGGTCGCGACGATAAGGACTGATGAACGCGGTCAACGCGACCACGCCCGCCTCGCAGAACAATTTGCTGACAGCGCCGATGCGGCGGATGTTTTCTTCGCGGTCCTGCGCGGAGAAGCCTAGGCCGAACCGCTTGGCGTACTCCTCGCCGTGTCGTTCTTTGAGCATGCCGGGACCGGCGTTGAGCCCCATGCGGACGTTGTCGCCGTCCAGAACGTAGCTGTGCTTGCCGGCTTCGTGCAGCTTATGGTCGACCAGGTTGGCCACCGTGCTCTTGCCGCAACCGCTCAGGCCCGTGAACCAGATGACGCAACCCTTGTGGCCGTTGGACTTTTCGCGCTCCTCGCGGCTTACGCTGTGGTCGTGCCAGTAAACGTGAACTTTTTCGCTCATGGGACGCTTCCTTGGGGGGTGAAACTCTCGGTTTTCGATTGGTTTAGGAAACGGCTGATGATAGTAATCTTGGGCCGAATCGAGTAGGGGGTGGCACAATGGCGGCCGGCCCCGACCGCCACGCACCCCGTTTTTGCGGCTATTTTTCCGCAAAGAACTCGCGGCTCAGGGTCTGGGCCGCTGCGTCCCACACGTCGGCCGCCCGCTGAAAATCCACCACCATTGCCCGCACGGTCGCAGGCGTGGCCACCCGAGCCGCGTCGGCCGCCTGCGGGTGCAACGGAATCTGTGCGCTGGGTCCCGTGGCCAACGCTCGTTCCACTTCGGGCGACAGCAAGTAGTCCACCAGCCGCCGGGCCGCCTCTGGGTGGGGACAGTTCTTCATGATGCACAAGGTGTTAGGTATGAACAGCGTGCCCGGCTGCCCTTCGGCCTGATCGGGAAAGATCATCTCGACCGGCATCCCGCGTTCAATTTCCACCATCGCGTCGTCGGTGTCGGTGAGGCCGCAGGCCAGTTGTCCGCCGGCCACCGCTTGGGCCACGTGCTTGTTGCCGGCCATGATTTGAACTCCGGCGACGCGTAGCTGGTGAAAAAACTTCTCGGCACGCTCCGGTCCCCAAAGGGCGAATAAGCAGGCGGCGTGGGTGGCCGTCGTGCCGAACAGCGGCTTGGCAATGCCGGCGTGCTTAGCTAGTTCGGGTTCGAGCAGATCCTCGACCGACCGCGGCCGCTTGACCTGCGGCAGTTGCTCGGTGTTCACCAGCAAAACGCGCGCCCGCGCGGCAAAGCCGTGCCAGGCCCCGGCCCCGTCGCGAAACGGGACCGGAAATTCGGCGGCCAACGGCGGTCGATGCGACTCCAACAGGCCGCGTCGTGCAAGCCGCAACGAGTTGAGAATTTCGTTGTTCCAGAACACGTCGGCCCGAGGTCGCGGCGCTTCGGCGATTAGCGCGCTGGCCAGACCAACGGTTTTGGTCGATTCGCTGTCGAACTTCGGCCGCACGACGACGCCGGTCCGCCGCGTGAATTCGGCAAAAATCGGCTTGGAGAACTCCTGGTCCAGGGCGGTGTAGACAACCACTTCGTGGTCTGTCGGCAGCCAGACGCTGCGGGCCATCAGCCACGTCAGCGCAGCAAACGCCAGAAACCAAATCAGCCGTGAACGGACATAGGGCATGGAATGGCGCTACAAATCGACATCCGCTGGCACACGCGACGCCGCTGCGCTACGGTGAGCCCGCCTCGGCGTCGCGCGCGTCGCCCGCGGCAGGCGCCGCTGGTTCGCCTATCGTTGCGGCGGTGGCCGCGGCTGGCGGCGTATCGGTCGGCGCCGGCGGATCGGCGGCGTACGGCCGCCATGGCTCGCCGTACAACCGCAAGCGATACAAGTACAGTCCGTGCGCGGCGTGGTACAACGCGCCGCATTCCACCGGCAGTTCCCGCGTCTGCCGCAGCATGTCGCATAGCCGCCAGGCTGCTTTCGCGACCCATGGCTCTCGGACCTCAGCGTCGGTCATCGCCAGCACCAGGAATTCCAGCACGTGCCCCGTGCTGCTGATGCGCAGCGCGATCTCGGGTGAGGCCGCCGCTCCAAAGAACCAGTCGGTCGACAGAGCGCCGTCCGCCTGCTGATACGCCTTGGCGGCGCGAATCGACTCTTGGATGCGGTCGTCCGCCGCCTTCCAACCGCCCGTAAGCGGTTTGCCTTCTCGGGCGAATCGATTCACCGCGCAGGTCAGGCCGTAGAGCCGATGGGCCCCGCCGCAGGAACTCTCCTGCAGGGGCTGCGCCGCCTCCATGGCCACCAGCCGTTCCATGTTCCAATGCGAACCATCTTTCGAGGTCCAATGATGCTCAAGCGGCAAGTAAGTGCTGAACGCCATGAGCGTCCATGTTGCCTCCATGCCGTCGTACACGTCCCACTCGGCCTGTCGAATCAGGTCTTGAAGCGTGTAGGTCTGACCGCGCACGGAAATCGGCTGCGAGACGGGCAGCCCCACCTGCGACAAGTAACCCAGCCACTGATCCTCGTGCCCTTGCCCTTCTTTGCTCCCCGATTCCAGAATCGACTCGAGCCCTTTGTCGCCGGGCCGCATGTTCCAACCGCGGAGGTAACCGCCCGTTAGCGCATGATCCAAAGCGGATACGGTCTGCCCCTCGGCCACGATTTTCAGATCGCGGCCATAGGCCAGGATGCCGTGTACGATTTGCCAGGCGGCATGGTCCTGGGTGTTCATATGTCGGGCCAACGTGAAATCGAGCGCTTCGTCGATCTCGCGGCGCAGCGTTTCCGCGTCGGGAGGCGACGCGAACTCGTCGTCGGCCGTGGCGACCGTCGATTCGGCCGTTTGTTCAACGTCGGCGTCGTACGAGCAGCCGACCAGCGTTAACGCCAACCAGCCGGTGCACGCAGCAGCAACCCGAAAACCTCGAGTCGCCAGCCCATCGAGAAACTTCGGAATACGCAATCCAATCATGGCGGCCTTCAGTGTGGTTGGTTCGGAACCCGTTCGCCGGCTGATTCGGCCAATCGCCTGGCGCCTGCGCCGGGCGACCCTATTTTCCGAATGATCGCCCCAGTCCGCAATTCGCCGAACCGTCCGACTCACGGGGGTTTGGGGCATGCACAGTCTTGAATTGGCGGAACCTAAACTGTTGACAATAAGCATTTTACAGCTTTTGTATCGAACCTTGTTCCGTCCTCGACGACCGGCTCGGATTTGCGGCAAAAGGGTAAATTGGGCAGTTTTTTCTGTCTGGGAAGGGCCGATAAGTTCCGTGTGGCCGCGATCAACCGTCGTTAGTCGCTCGGCCACGCCCATCTTCGGACGAGCAGCGGGGACAAGTGCAGCCGCAAGCTTAGCCACGCTGCAACGTGCGCCGCCGTTACGTGCGGCCTGTCCGAAACCTACCCGTATCAGCAGTTGGAAGCCCGCGTCCCATGCGCGAACGGCGTCGCTTTGCCATCGATGTGATCCTGATCGTCGCGATGCTCGTTTGCCTGGCGACGGGCATGACGCTGCAGGCGGTGATGTCGATGGTCGTCCGCGACATCGACGCACCGGTGCGGCATGCGGCCTGGCTGGCGCTGGGCAACGGCGCCGTCTTGCTGATCGCAGGCGTGGCCCTGCTCTTACGAACCACGCAGCCGTTTTTTCATCGCTTGGAGGCAAGCGAGGCGACCAACCGAGCCGTGGTCGCCACGGCCCTGGACGGCATCGTGACCGTCGACTGCCAAGGCCTGATCACCGCCATCAATCGCTCGGCCTGTCGCATTTTCGGTTGCACGGAAGCCGAGGCGCTGTGGCGGCCGCTGGCCGATTTCGTACCGGCGCTGCATCAAGCTCGGTTGGCCAGCGTCTGGCCGCTGGACGGAAGCGGCGCCGCGGCGTGTATGGAGTTGATTGGGCTGCGCCGCGACGGCGGCGAAGCGCCGTTGGAAGTGACAGGCAGCCGGCAGCAACTAGCCCAGCGAAATCTTTGGACGGGCATCTTTCGCGACATCACGGCGCGCAAGGATGCCGAGCGCAAGCTGCAGGAATCGTTCGCGATGCTGCGCCGCGCCAAAGCCGACGCCGACGCCAAGGCCGACGCGCTCGCCGCGGCCAACGCCGAACTGGATGACTTTACTTACATCGTTTCGCACGATCTCAAGGAACCGCTCCGCGGCATTCGCCTGTTGTGTCAGATGATCGAAGAGGACTCACCCGAAGCGCTCGACGGCGAGGCCCGGCAGCGGATCGCGGCAACGGTTCGGATGTGTCTGCGGGCAGAACAACAAGTGGCCGACCTGTTCCAGTATTCGCGGGTCGGTCGTCGGGCAGAGGCCGCGGCGCCGGTGGACCTGGGCGAAGTGGTGGCCGACGCCCTGGAGTCGCTCGCGCATCGAATTGATCGGGCCGAGGCGAAGATCGACGTGTGTGGTCCACTGCCGAAGCTGCCAGTCGACCGCACGCTGGCCACCGACGTGTTCTGCAATCTTGTAGCCAACGCCCTGAAATTCAACCACAGTCGTCCGCCGCGGGTCGAGATTGGCTGCGACGACGGGATCGTGCCCACGTTCTACGTCCGCGACAACGGCATCGGCATCGAACCGCGGCACCACGAAGGCATCTTCGACATCTTCCGTCGGCTGCACGCCCGTGAGAAATACGAAGGCACCGGCGCCGGCCTGACCATCGTACGCAAGATCATTGCCGCTCACGGCGGGCAGATTTGGGTCGAGTCGCAGCCGGGTCAAGGCAGCACGTTTTACTTCACCTGGTCCCCGCAACCCGCCCCCGCACAGCGGGTCGGGGAGGCCGCCGCGCCGCCTGCCGGCCACTGCATTGCACCCTCGTCCGACGCCAGCCGACTACTGGAGGTCTCATGAACGTCACGCAAATCGACCCGACCGAATCGACGGCGGCCACTTCGTCCATCGACGCGGCCGATGTGCCGCGCCGCATCTTGATCGTGGACGACAACGCGGTCGACCGCAGCCATGTCGTTCGAACGCTGCGCAAGCGCCTGGGCGAGCTGACCGTCGTGGAGGCCGACACCGGCGCCGAAGCGCTGCTCGCGCTTCTGCAGCAGCCGTTCGACGTGGTGTTGGTCGATTATCTCTTGCCCGACATGGACGGCCTGGACGTGCTCTCGACCGTGGCCCGAGAATTCCCCGGCGCCGCCCGCATCTTGCTCAGCGGGCAGGGAAACGAAATGGTGGCCACGCAGGCCATGAAGCGCGGCGCTCAAGACTATCTTATCAAGCGCGATCTAAGCGCCATGTCGCTGGAGCGGGCGCTGGTGCAGGCCGTGCGAGCCGTGCGGTTGGTGCGCGAGCACGCTCGGCTCTTCGATGAACTGCAACGGGCGCGGCAGGAAACGGGGCATCTGGTGCGGGCCCTGTCGCACGACCTGGGGGCGATGTTCCGGATGCTCGAGAGCAGCCTGCGGCAACTGCGTCGAGCCTGCCGCGACGAGGACGCCGCCGAGCGCGAGGAGGCGTTCTTACATGTGGACGCCATTGTTCGCGAGTCGCGGCACTTCCTGGACGACTTGGTCACGTTGGGCAAGACCGGCGCGATCGACATGGAGCCTTCGCCGGTGGACTTGCGGACCATGATCGGCGAGGTGCTTTTCGAGCAGGACGAGCTGATACATCGCCGCGAGGCGACGGTCCGGGTGGGCGACCAACTGCCGTCGGTGTGGTGCAATCCGCAACGGGTCAAGCAGATTCTTACGAATCTCCTTCGCAACGCGCTGCGGCACGCCCGCAATGACCAAGGCCTGGAGGTGACGATCGCCCTGGCAGCACGCCCCACGAGCGAAGCGGACGAGCGCCGCGTGTGGTTGACCGTGGCCGACAACGGCCAGGGAATACCGGAGGCCGAACGCGCGGAGATTTTCTTGCCGGGCCGGCGTTTGTCGAGCGCCGACGCGGAAGGGAGTGGAATGGGACTGGCGATCGTCAAGAAAATTGTCGACCACTACGGCGGTCGAATTTTTGTCTCGCCCGACGCGGTGCCGGGCGCGGCATTTGTGTTTTCGCTGCCCGCGATGCCGGCTTCTGCCGAGACGAAGGCGCGACAATCGGCGGTCCGCAGCCTGGCCGGCGCGGCCAGTCAACTGCACCGCAGCCTGTCCCAAGCGGTCACGCCGCTGCCGGAGTAGGGGCGTGGGGGGTGGGCGGCGGGCTCACCCCCGCTTGCGCTGCGCGATCCGGTCGCGGAGCCGGGCGGCCAGTTCATAATTCTCCGCCCGCACCGCCTCGGCCAATCGTTCGTCGAGCGTGCGGCCCACCTTAAACTCGGTGCGCACGTGCTCGCGCAGCTCGGTCAGGCTGGTCACCATGCCGTTCTCGGAAAACTCTTCCTCCAGGTCGTGCTCGACGAAGCACGTGCGCATCTGCGCCAGCCCGTCGTTGATCGTCTCGATCGCCTGCTCGGGACCGTCTTCCTCGAGCACGTACATCGCGGCCGCCTGCGTCCGTTGGTAAAGAATGAACGGCCGATACTGCTCGTGCGACATGACCCACTCTTCGTTGGACGAATAGCGTTTGACGAACTCCATCAGGGCCAAGTTGTGATCGGCGTCTTCCACGGCCCGCTGATAATCGCGCAGCGACAGCCAACACACCCGCCGCTGATAGAACTGCATGAGTTCCCGGTCGGTCTCCTCGCACTGTTCTTGATCCAGAACGAATTTCTTGCCCTGGTGCAACGCGACCGCTTGCAGATAATCAAAATAGGTCTCTGCGCCGCCCGGACGCTGACCGTCGGGGCGATGCTCGGTTTCCAACTGCATCACGCCCATATCGACCCGCATTTGCAATACCTCGCGTCCGTCGCGGGCGCGGACCCGGCGAACCTTGACCTGATCGGGGTCGTAGGGCCAACGCTGCAACAAATCGTCGATATCGCGGTGTCGAGCCATGCTGAAGATTCCGTCCGGGTGGGGTAGGTTTCAGGCGGATACTGGCTAGGTGGGTGGGATTGCCCCCGCGGCGCCGGCAAAAACACGGCCCTCGCGTTGTATTGGTCTGGGCCGCAGGCTGTTCCTCCACGGCCATTATACGCTGGGCCCGGCTGAGCCAAGCCTTTGGCAAGGAGACCGCCGGCCACAAGGCCTGTCGGCTCAGTGATACTTACCCCCTTTGCCGCGCCGCACAGTACAATGGGACGCCTTGGCGGGCAGAACTATGGCGGCTACTCGGGAGAACCAGCAATGACCACGAGTCTTAACGACGAAAACGAAAAATCGGCGCCGCATGCCGCGCCCGTCTCGCGCCGCGCGTTTGTCCAAGGGGCCACGGCCGCCGGGGCGGTCATTGCCACCGGGCTAGGCGCCGCGCCGGCCACCGGCAAGGTTCTGGGCGCCAACGACCGGATTCGTTTCGGCGTCATCGGCGTGGGCGGCATGGGAACCGGCCACGTCCACGAACTGGTGGCCCGGGCCGACAAGGACAATGTGCAGTGCATGGCCGCCTGCGACGTTTTTCCCAAGCGCGCCCACGCCGCCGCGGCGCACTGCAAGGGTCAGGCCTACGGCGACTATCGCCAACTGTTGGACAACAAAGACATCGACGCCGTGGTGATCGCCACGCCCGACCATTGGCATTCGATGCAGGCGATCGACGCGATGGCCGCCGGCAAGGAAGTCTATTTGCAAAAGCCGATGACGCTGACCATCGAGCAGGCCATCGAGACCCGCGACGCCGCCAAGAAATACCGGCGCAAGCTGCAAGTGGGCACGCAATACGCCTCGGAGCCCGAGGCCTGGGCCGCGCGCCAAGCGGTGGCCGACGGTCGGATCGGAAAGGTCGTATGGTCGCAGGGGGGCTATTGCCGCAACAGCCGCGAAGGGCAATTCAATTGGCCGATCGATTCCCAGGCCGGCCCCGACGCCGCGGGCGACAACAAAATCGATTGGGACATGTGGCTGGGTCATAAGTTCGGCCGGGCCGAAAAAATCGCCTGGAACCCCGACCACTTCTTCCGGTTCCGTAAGTACTGGGCCTACAACGGCGGCGTGGCGACCGACTTGTTGTATCACGCGCTGGCGCCGTTGGTGTTGGCGGCGGCCGGGCCGCAGGGCGAGTATCCCAAGAAGGTGACCTGCGGCGGCGGACAGTACATCGAAAAGGACGGCCGCGACATTCCCGACGGCCACTTCATGCTCATCGAGTATCCCAGCGAGCACACGGTTCTGCTCGTGAGCGTGATGACCAACGACGTGGGCCTGCCGCGGATGATTCGCGGGCAGTACGGCACGATCGAATTCGGCGGCGGCCTGAAGCTTTCGGCCCAGGGCGCCTGGAAGAGCGAATTCGCCGCCAAGAACGGCGGGCAGGAGACGGTGCAGTTGCCGGCCGAGCCGCGCCGCGATCACATGGGCAACTTCATCGACGCGGTGCGCGGACAGGCGGAACTCACCTGCAACGAAGACCTGGGCTGTGCGCTGATGGTGGCGATCAAGTTGGGCGTGGACGCCTATCGGCAAAACCGCACGATGATGTGGGATCACGAGCAGCAGCGGGCCTACGCGGTATAAAATTCTGTCATGTCGTCCGCCGCCGAGGGTCAGCCCACATCGCCCGTCACGACGTTCAAGCTGACCGTCGCCTACGACGGCACGGCCTACAGCGGCTGGCAGGCGCAGCGCGGCCGGCGGACGGTTCAAGGCGAAATCGAGCGGGTGCTGCTGCGCATCTTGCGACAAGAGACGCCCGTCCGCGCCAGCGGCCGCACCGACGCCGGCGTGCATGCCCTGGGTCAAGTCGTCAGTTTCGCGGCCGCCACGTCCATCGCCCCCGAGCGGATGCAGCGGGCCCTGAATGGCCACTTGCCAGCCGACATCTGTGTATTGTCGGTTGAGCTGGCGCCGCCCGGTTTTCACGCCACCTATGACGCCATCGGCAAGTTGTACCGTTACGTGCTCTGCGACGGGCCGCTTCGCGACGTGTTTCAACATCGCTACTGTTGGCAATACCCTCAACGATTGAATGCCGAAGCGATGCACGAGGCGGCCCAGTTGCTCCTGGGTACGCACGACTTTCGCAGCTTCGAGTCGCACTGGCCCAACCGGCAAAGCAGCGTGCGGACCGTCTCCCGGTTGGACGTGCGGCGCGACGCGGCGCTGGGGTCCGACACCGTTGTGATCGAGGCGTACGCCGACGGATTCCTGTACAACATGGTGCGGGCGATGGTGGGAACGCTCGTGGAAGTTGGCCGCGGTCGACGGTCGCCCGACTGGATTGGCAATGTGCTGGCGGCGGGGGACCGTGGCCGAGCGGGCCACACGGCCCCGCCGCAGGGGCTTTTTTTAGTTCGAGTCGATTTTCCGCCGCCGGAGCAACTGGCCGCTCAGGGAGCCCGTCGATTGGAGAACGAGGCCGAGGCTTCAACCGTAGACGGACCAATGACTCCATGAATTCTTGTGTCGCCTTGTAGCCCATGCGTATCGTTCACATCATTACTCGAATGATCCTCGGCGGAGCGCAGGAGAACACGCTCCTGACCTGCGAGGACCTCTTGCATCGGCGCCAGGACGACGTGCTGCTCGTGACTGGTCCGCCGCTGGGGCCGGAGGGGAGCCTGTTGGATCGGGCCCGCGCCCAAGGCGTGCCACTGGAAATTGTTCCCCAGTTGCGGCGGGCGATACACCCTTGGCACGATTGGCAAAGCTATCGGGCGCTGCAGCTCTTGCTGCGAAGGTTTCAGCCCGACGTGGTGCACACGCACAGCGCCAAGGCGGGCCTCTTGGGTCGCGCCGCCGCTTGGTCGCTGAATGTTCCGGCCGTGGTTCACGCGGTGCACGGGGCGCCGTTTCACCCTTACCAACCGTGGCTGGCCCGCGAGTTCTTCCGGCAATGCGAACGTTGGGCTGGGCGACGGTGCCACGCCTACACCTGCGTTTGCCAGGCGATGACCGACCAGTTGGTCGCCGCCGGCGTCGATCGGCGCGAAAAATTCCACACGATCTATGGCGGCATGGAGGTCGAGCCGTTTTTAGAGTGCGACGCATTGCGCCGCACGGCGCGGCAGCGCCTGGGTTACGACGAAGGGCACATCGTGTTCGGCAAGGTGGCCCGGCTGTTTCATCTCAAAGGGCACGAATACCTGATCGCCGCGGCGCAAAAGGTCGTGCAGAAGTTTCCGCAGGCGCGGTTTCTGTTGGTGGGCGACGGCATCTTGCGCGAAATGCTTCAAAAGCGCATCTCCGCCGCCGGCCTGGCCGCCCACTTTCAATTCACCGGCCTAGTGCCGCCGACCGAGATTCCGGCGCTGATCTCGGCCATGGACGCGGTGGTGCATGCCAGTTTGCGAGAAGGGCTGCCGCGAGCCGTCGCCCAAGGCGTGCTGTGCGGCAAGCCGGTCGTGGCGTTCGACGTCGACGGCGCCCGCGAGGTGTGCCTCGGCGATGTGACCGGCTTTCTGGTCCGGCCGCAGGACGTCGACGGCCTGGCGGCGGCGATGATTCAATTAGCGGCCGATCCGGCGCTGCGGCGACGTTTGGGGAGCACGGGGCGGGCCCGCTTTGCCGACGTGTTTCGTCACGAATCGGCCACCGCCCGGCAGCGCGAGTTGTACGTTCGGCTGCTCGGGCGGACGTGATGGGGCGGCAACCCTGGGCTGTGAAACCTTTCACACGGCCGCACTCAAGCGAGGGTGAATGCGGACCTCCGTGGCGCTTCGCAATTGCCGTACGCGGTCGGCCATCGAACCGAGCCTTGGCGCCGGTACGGAGCCGGCGCTCGGCCGGTCTTCCCCCGGCAGGTTGACGCTTGTCATCGTCGTGGCGCTGACCTCGAACGGGCTCACCGCCCGCGAGGCGGTGTGATTTCGCGCGGCCTTGGTTGACAACGGCGCTGCCGGGGCCGTCTCACCGCTGGCCACGGCGCCCTTGGCGGGCCGCTGCAAGATCTCTTTTCGCAATACGCGGACGTCGTCGGGCGCCGTGATGCCGATCTTCACGGTCGTCCGTGTCATGTCCAGAATGACGACGCGGATGTTGTCGCCAATCAAAATCTCCTGATTCAGTTTGCGTCCTAGCACCAACATGGCGAATGCTCCTTGGCGATTGCCCGCCGCGAGCGACCGGCGACCACCCCAACGCTGGACTCAGCGCCAAGGCGGCTCTCGCGGCAAAAAGAAATGTCCTGCGATTCATCGTGCCGCAGGGTGGCGTTCTTCGTTGCCAGTCACGAATCCTTAGATGCACTGGGCGTGCCAATTGCACACAGATTTTTTTCGCACCACGAAACCGCTTACACGTGTGAAAGTTGCGTCCTGCTGCCAGCGTCGGCGAGTCGCGCTACTGTACACCTGGCTAGTAATTCTTACAAAACGTGGAGAAAAACTATCAAGTTGACTGGGCAAGCTGCGCTGAGTTCATCGCCTTGGTTCAAGCCATGCCGTGAGACGACGTGGACGACTAGATAAATCGCGCAAGATCTATCGCTGTGCCGGTTGCAGGCGACGTACCAACCGGCCGCTGGTGAGCCGGAATTCGTCGTTGGCGGCGGCACTGGAATCGGCTGCCGAATGCGAGATCGGCGGCGCCGATTCGCTGGCTGCCGCCGACTCCTCCATGGCCGAGCGTAGATGTTCCGCTAGCGTTTCGACATTGGGGTAATCGAACAACAACGTTCCTGAAAATGGTCGGCCCAGGCGTTGCGAAATGAGCCGGGCGAACTTCAGTGCCAACAGGGAGTCGATGCCGTAATCCAAGAAGCTGCGCCGGGGATCGAGAGCCGGCGGCGGCGCTTCCAACGCCTCGCCCAGCACCTGCCCGATCAACCGCGGCAGGTCGTGCGTCTCCGGCGCCGAATTGCCCTCGCCAAGTATCGCACCTTTCTCGGCAGCCTGCGCCGCGGACCCGTTTGCGGCCGGCGGCGTAATCAACAGGCACGATTCGCGCCCCCGCAGGGCCTGATCTAAAACGGCCAATGCCTCGTCGGGATCGAGCGCGGCGTCGCCGCGCTGTTTAGCGGTTTCGGTGGCAGCCATCCCCAGTCCGTCCCACAGTCCCCAAGCCAGGCTCAGGCCGCGCCGTCCGTGGGCCGATTGCCAGGCCGCGAAGGCGTCCAAGAATCGGCTGGCGGCCGAGTAGTGCGCTTGCCGCGCGTTGCCGGACCAGCCTGCTACGGAGGAAAACGACACGAACCACTCGGGAGGATCGCCGGCCAAAGCGCGATCCAGCGCCCACGCACCCACCAGCTTCGTCTGCAGCACCGCCGCCAGTTGCCCTAGCGTCATCTCGCGCAATGCCGCGTTGCCGCCGACGCCAGCCAGATGCCAGACGCCATCGATGTGGCCAAACCGTTTGCGGAGGTGCGTTGCCATGGCGGCGCATTGCTGCGCCTGGCTCACGTCGGCCACGACCAGGTGAACCACGGCGCCTCGCTCTTGCCAACGTTGAACGGCGCGAATTCGGACCGCGACTGGGTCGTCGCTCGCTGCCTCGGCCAATCGCTGTGTCCAACCATCTACCGGTGGGAGCGCCGTGCGGCCTGCGAGCACCAGCGTCAGCGGTCGTGGGGCGTCGCCGGCGCCGACCTCGGCCGCTAGCGACTTTTCCAGCAACCAATCGGCCAGGCGCATGCCGATGGCGCCCAGGCCCCCGGTAATCAGATGAATGCCGCCGCGCTTGATCGACGGCGCCACCGCATCGCCCGCGACCGCTTCCACCGCCGACCGAACCGGTTGCCAGACGCGGCCTTGGCGGATGGCGATTTCCGCCGGCGTTGGCGCTGCGGTCAGTGCGGCTAGGAGGGCCGCTTGATCTACTTCGCCGAGCCGTCGGGTGGAGGAATCGGTCGCAACGTCGATGGCCTGAAGCTGGACGTGGGCCACTTCGGCGACAGCCGCCCGACACAGTCCCCAACTCGCGGCGTCGAGCGGTTGCAGGCAATCCGCGTCGCCCAGTACGCTCTGCGCCTGCGAGGTGACCAGGCGCAACTCCCAGCGATGCCGCTGCGGAGCATCGGCCAAAGCCGCCAACAATTGGATGACGCTGCGCACCCCGGTGTTGAGCTTTTCCTCCACGTGCTGGGACCACCAAGTGTCATCTAGGGGCCGACCGCACGACCACAGGTGGATCACACGAATGGTGCGCGGAGGCCCCTGGGAGACCTCGTCCAGAATGCGGTCGATACCAGCGCGGTCGACCGGCGCCAGCGTGAATCGCCCTGCGTCGTAGCGATGGAAGGTCTTAGCGGAGAGGACTTGCACCGCTTCGCGCGAGCGCTCGCGCAACAGGTCGACGATTTGAAGTTGCCACGCCGAGTCGGTGTGAAAGACAATGGTGCAGGCGTCCGCGGGGGAAGCTTCCGGTGGCTGGTCCAGGGGCTGCCAATCGATCCGTTGCACCAGCGGCGCCGCGAGGCCCTGCGCAGGCGCAAGCAGCGGCTCGCCCGGCGCCACCGTCGGCTGGGAGTCTTGAAGCGCGGTGGGTTTGTCCACTTCGCCCGGCCCGCGTGACAACTCGATAGCCGCCTGGTATTCCGCCAGGCGTGACTGGGCAATCCGCTCCCAACCGAGGAGCCAACATCGCTGTAGGTTCAGCGGA
>CAYWTU010000016.1:0-15836 GCA_964461275.1 uncultured Pirellulales bacterium
CTGGGCGCGCGAATTCCCAAAGGGACGCTGCTGATGGGGCCACCCGGCACCGGTAAGACGCTGCTGGCCAAGGCGGTGGCCGGCGAGGCGGGAGTGCCGTTTTTCTCCATCAACGGATCCGAGTTCATTCAAATGTTTGTCGGTGTCGGCGCGAGCCGGGTGCGCGACATGTTCAAGACGGCCAAGGACGCGGCCCCGTGCATCTTGTTCATCGACGAGATCGACGCGGTGGGCCGAGTTCGCGGCGCGGGCTTGGGTGGCGGGCACGACGAACGCGAGCAGACGCTCAACCAGATTCTCAGCGAGATGGACGGTTTCAGCCCCAATGATTCGGTCATCGTGTTGGCGGCCACGAACCGCCCCGATGTGCTCGACCCGGCCCTGTTGCGGCCCGGTCGGTTCGATCGCCACGTTACGGTCGACCGCCCCAATCTCAAAGCGCGAACGGCGTTGTTCAAGGTTCATACTCGTGATGTGCCCATAGCCGACGACGTCAACGTCGAGCGGCTGGCGCACGGTACGGTGGGTCTGACCGGCGCGGACATCCGCAACCTGGTCAACGAAGCGGCGCTGTGGGCCACACGGTTGGGAAAAGAGCGGGTCGACATGAGCGACTTCGAGCAGGCCCGCGACAAGGTATTGATGGGCGCCCGCCGCGAGGACATTCTCTCGGAACGCGAAAAGAAGGTCACCGCCTTTCACGAATCGGGGCACGCCCTGTTGGCTTGGCTTTTGCCCGGCGCCGACCGCGTGCACAAAGTAACCATCATTCCTCGCGGTCGGGCCCTCGGCGTCACGCAACTCTTGCCGGAAGAAGATCGGCTCAACATCTGTGAATCGGAACTGCGCGCCCGACTGGCCTTCATGCTCGGCGGTCGAGCCGCTGAAAAGCTGGTTTTCGACGAATACAGCGCCGGGGCCGAGGACGACCTGAAGCGGGCGACCGAGATCGCCCGCCGGATGGTCACGCATTGGGGCATGAGCGAACGGTTGGGGCCGGTGGCCTACCGCACCAGCGAGGAGCATCCATTCTTAGGCAAAGAGATTCGCGAGCAGCGAGAATTCAGTGAACACACCGCCCAGGTAATTGACGAAGAGGTGGCCAGAATTCTCCACGCCGCCGGCGACCTGGCTCGCTCGCTGTTGTCGCAACAGCGCGAGAAGTTGAACGTACTGGCCGGCGCTCTGGAGAAAAACGAGGTGTTGGACGAGGACGAAATAACCGAACTCATCGGCCCTTCGCAAAATCAGCGTTCCGGCCGCAACGGCCAGGTGGATGCCACTGGGCAGTCCGACGCCCCTGAGGTCGAGGTCGCCGCCCCCGGCGCGGGTTCCTAGCCAACGGCAAAGGAGATGCCTGAGACCGCGGCAACCCGCGGCCCTTGTTCGCCGCTTCCGTGCGGAAGGCGCGCCTGCTTGGCGTCGTTCGCCAGGGCTCGCGGCCGGCAACGATGCGGGTAAAACCAGGGGGGTGACGTCCTCCCGCATGCCATCCACCCGTCTTGGCGAGAAGGTTCGTAAAACGCTCGAACCGACATGGTCCCAGCGGCGTAAGAACGGTAGGTTGTCGCCCGTCGCCGGCCGTCCAGGATGGGCCCGGACGCATGGCAGGTCTGGCGTTTCCCGCGCGCCCGGCCATTGCCTAATTTGTCTGGCGTTTCACCAGAAATTCCTACCAGTTCCCGCGGCCTGACTCCTCCATGCCCAGCAATCGCCTCCTCCAGCGCCAGTCAGATTACGTGTTCCTGTTGGTCCGCCCTCCCGCCGGATGGCAGCCCCTGGCCTTGGACGACCATCCGCCCGCGGCCCCGGTCATCTACAGCACCCTGGTCGCCAGCCGCGAAGAGGCCATGGAGGACCTACTGCGGTCCAACCATTTGGCCCTGCGACAGGGCCTAAACGTCTGGGCCGTCGTCCGCAATCTCCGCGGCCAGGGGTAAGGACCCCTGCCTGGGCCCCGTTTTTGCCTTCGATTGCCTAGGCGGCGGCATCTTCACCGGTCGATTCTCCGGCGTTATCATGGTCGCGTGTCGCAAATGCCTGCCGCGACGTTGTGTCGCCGCGGCGTCGGCCGGCGCTGTACTTGAGCGCGGCCGCAGGTCCATCTGACGCCACGCGCCGAGAAAGTCACTCCAACCGACGGAGATTTCCCCATGTCGTTTCGCAAAGCTTGGATTCCCGCCGCCGCCGTGTCGCTAACGCTGGTTCAAACGCAAGCGGCCTTGGCACATCCCGGTCATCCGGGCCACGCGTTTGCTGACGGCTGGTGGCATCCGCTTTTGGGCTTGGACCATTTGTTGGCGATGGTCGCGGTCGGTCTGCTGGCGGTGCGTTTGGGCGGCCGCGGTTTGTGGTTGATGCCGGCAATGTTCGTCTCCGCAATGGTCGGCGGCGGAATCATCGCCGCCTCGGGCGTGGCCTTGCCGGGAGTCGAGTGGGGAATCATGGCGTCGGTGCTGGTGCTCGGCGCTTTGATCGCCGCGTCTTGGCGCATGCCATTGCCGGCCGGCGCCGCGTTGGTTTCGCTGTTCGCCGTGTTTCATGGATACGCCCACGCCGCGGAAATGGTGGCGGGGGGATCGCTCAGCGTTTACGCGGCCGGTTTTGTGTCGGCCACGGCCCTGCTGCATCTGGCGGGCATCGCCGCCGGAACGTTGCTGGCCCAAACGGCCAGTGCTCGTCCGCTGCGGATGGCCGGTGGCGCCATTTCGGCCGCCAGCCTGCTGATGGCCCTGGGCGCCATCTAGCGCGACGCCAATCGGTGATGCGGCCCATCGATTACCGCCCCTGGCGTTGGTTCATGGTTGCCATGGCGAGTTCGTTCGTGCTCCCCTGCGGCGCACGTCCAGAGGATTCGCGGCCGCCCATCATCTTTACGTCCGCCGGTCGGACCGGCCTGGTTTCGAGCGACGGCTCGGGGCTTCGCTGGCTCGAATTCGACGTTCCCGATCAAGCGACTTGGCAATGCGCGGGGCTGTTTTCGGACGGGCGATTGCTGATGCTCAGCATGGAGCCGCGCCGCGACGGACCAGGCCGGCCGTTCGACGAATACTACACTCAAACTCCGACGCACATCTGGGCCTATGATCGCCACAGCGGCGGGCTCACGGAACTGGCTCACCGCGAACGGATCGCGCCGTTTGAAACTCCAGCGCTGCTTTTGGGCGATGGTCGAATGCTGGTGCAGGTGGTTAAGGACCGCGTTGGTCAGATCGTGAGCATGAACCTCGACGGCACGGACGCCCGGCCCTTCACCGCGGCAGGCGAAGGTCTTCCCTATGGCCTGAGCCTGAGTCCCGACGGACGCCGCGTGGCGTTTCACCTCGCCAGTCCTCAGGGCTACCAGGTCTGGACCAGCGACACTGCGGGGGAAAATCGGACGCTGGTGGCCGCCGACCCGGACCACCTGTACTTTGGCACAAGTTGGTCGCCCGACGGCGAATCGATCGTGTACCAGGATTGCCTTTACAAATCCGATCCTGGCCACGACTGGTCCGACATCTGCGTTGGCGCCGCCACGGGCGGGCGACATCGCGTGCTTACTTCGGGACAGTTGCAATGGTTCGCCGCCACGTATGGAGACGCGGAGCATCGTGGAAGCGGCTCGAATATGCCGGCTTGGACTGCCGATGGTGGAATTTTGTTTTCGCAGCGACTGCCCGACTCGCAGACAGCCTGGGTCTACCGGACGGACCGGCCCGACGTGGACCACTTCAATCGCGATTTCCTGCCGGCTTTGGCCCGCGGCGGCGCGGAAATCTGCCGACTGGACCCTGCGACCGGCCAGATCGACCGTTTGACACAGCAAGGCGTCGGGACCTGGGACTTTCGCGCCAGCCCCTCGCCCGACGGCCGGCAGATCGTATTTTGTCGTGCCAAGACGGGGCACGTGGCGGAGGTATGGGTGATGAACGCCGATGGCAAGAATCAACGGCTAGTCACGCGCGGATTCCAGGGCGACAACGCCGATCATCCTCGCTGGGCCCCGGCGGCTGTGGCAACGAAGTGACAACTCCAGTGACTGCCAGGTCACCGCAACCGCACGTTGCGGTGACGGCCAGCGTGTGCCGACGACGTCCTTTACCCTCACTCGCTTTCGGCTTGCGTGGACGATCCGTTCGCGACGGTGTCCGACGTCAACCTGCGATAGGCACCCAGCAGTGTCCGCCCCACCAGGCCGCGCTGCGCGATCGCCAGGCGGCTCACCACGTATTCGTGCGTCGCCCAACGGGCCAGGCCCTCGTTGAGAGGCCCCAGGAAATCCACCACCGTGCCGGGGCGCGTCTCGTGCAGCCGCTGAAGCAGTTGGCCAATCAGCATCTGCCCTGGCGCTAGGTTTTCGAATTGCGGATCGAACCCGATTTTCGAGAGCCCAAAGACCCCGCGGGCCTCGAAGCCGTACGCGCACGCCATCGCGCGTCCCGACCGGTTGTGCCGCAACAACGCCAGCCGCAGTTGCCCTGCCTCCGCTAGGCGCCCGGCCTGGTCGCGAAAGAACCGGCGGGCTTCCGCGCTCCGCACGATCGACGTGCCCGCCGCCCCTTTCCAGCCGGAATCTTCCACGGCCCAAACTTCGTTGAGCGTGCGCTCGAGCTGTTCGGTCGTGAACCGCTCGGAAAGTTCCAGTGTAGCCCCGCCGGCGGCGGCCAGATCGCGCTCGTGACGGCGGACGTATCGGCGGTGATTCTTCGAGCGTTCGGCAAAGTAGGCGTTCCAATCGCGCGGCGCGACGACGCGGGCCACCGCAAACCGGTCCTTGGATGCAAAATCCAGTCCGCGGCGCGTCAGGGCTGCGCACAGTCGTCGCCAATGCGGCGCGTCGCGGTCGAGTCCACTCAACCACAAGAGCGGCCAGGGAAGCCGGGACAGTCCTTCGACCAACGCCTCGACCGCGTCGTCCGCGGCGTCTTTATCGAGCAACAGCTCGCCGGCGCCCGACCAGTGATTACCCGGCAAGTCGCCGACGGGCAGCAGTCGCTGGCGGAGTGTACCGAAGAGCGGCAGCGCCGCCAGGAGCGCACCACCCTGCCAAACCGTCACCGCTCGAAACGCCCGTTGCGGCGCAAAGCATCGCAGCCAACCGGCGACGGTCTCGGCCTGAGCCAGCGGCAGGGCCGTGCTCCGCTGCCAGAGGTCGTCCCACTGAGGCGCACGGGCCAACAGCTGCTCGCGCGTCGTCAGGATGTCGGTGCGCAGGTCGGGCATGGCTGGCGGTTTGACCTCAGACCTTCGGCGGGAAAAGCTTGAGCGGCGCGCCGCGGATCACGAAGCTCCTACTCCATCATGCGCGGCCGCTGCAACCATGGGGGCCGCGACCGGCGGGCGATTCCCAACTCCTTGACACCACGGCGCCCGCGGTCGGCAAATTCGCTATGACCGTTATCCAAAGGCGGCTGCCGCCCCAGCGATGGGCACCGAAGGTGCAACACCTCGAAGCTCGCTCAAGAGCCGTCGCGCGAGGTTGCGTGCGGCCATCTGCCCGGGCGGATCGCGTCAATGGCGACCTTGCGAGTGGAGTCAATGATTCATGAGCCGTCGGCCGCCGCTTGCCTTGCCCTCGCCGGCTTGGCGTGCGACTTCATGAAACAGGTCAGCAGCGCCGGCAACATCAACAGGTCGCCGACGACGGCCGAGGCGAATGCCAGACAACTCAACGACGCGAACAGCCGGCTGGAGGGCATCTCGCTGGTCAATACGCTGCCGAAGCCGGTCAGCAGCACCAACGTGGTGGTGACCACGGCCGAGCCGACGGCCAGGAACGCGCGGCGAATCGAGGCCTGAACGTCTCCGTCGATTTCCATCTCGCGCTTGAATCGATTAAGAAAATGAATCGTATCGTCGACGGCGATGCCCAACGACACGCTAAACACGATCACGCTGGTGATCTGCAGTGTCTGACCGGTGAGCACCAGGTAGCTGGAGACGAATACCAACGGAAAGATGTTGGGCAAGATGCTGATCAGGGCCAGCCGCAGCGAACGAAAGCCGATGCCGATGGATACAAAGATGACGGTCGCCGCCCCCAACAGGCTCTGGTTGAGCGAGTTGATCATCTTGTTGATGTTCCGCGAGGCGACAACCACGGTGCCGGTGAGCTTGAAATTCAAGTCCGGAAACCGCGTGCCGAGCGTCGCCAGCCGGGCGTCCAGATCGGCGAACACCGGCTGCAACTTGGCCGTCCCCATGTCGGGCAGCCTGGCCACAACCAGCGCCCGCCGCCGCTCCGGCCTTAGATAGCGCCGCGTGACATCGGCCGGCACGGCCGCCAAAAATGGCGTGCGCAGCGCCAAGTCGTCGCCCGTGCCCGGCAGCGACTGGAGTAGATTCAGAACCGAGATCGGATGATTCAACTCCGGAGTTTCTTCGATCAGTCGGTGCACTTCGCGCAGGCCCTGAATCACCTCGGGCGAGGCCACATCCTGCCCCTGGGGCCAATCGACCGTGATGAACGCAGAAAGGCTGCCGCCGAAGTTGCGGTCGCAATGCTTGAGCGCCTGGTACGACTCGTTGTTGACCGGAATCATCTCCACCAGCCGATTGTCGGGTTCGAGCCGCCACATGCTGAGCGTCAGCGCGGCGGTCACCAAAGCGCCGACGATGGCCACTGGCCTGGCGTGCCGGGCGATCCAGCCAATGGCCCGCTCGAACTGCACGAAGTGCCGAGCGATGAAATCCTGCGATTCGCGGCGGTGTAGGTTCTCGCCCAGCGGCGTGCTGGCCAACAGCGGCACCAGCGACATTACCGCCACGTACGAAAGCATGGTGCCGAATGCACAAGTGACCCCGAAGATGCGAATGATCCCCACCTCGGCCAGCGCCAGCGAACCAAAGCCGACCGCCGTGGTCGACGAAGTGAGCAGACACGCGACGCCCAAGTGTTGGATGGCGCGTTTGGCGGCCTCGAGCCGCGAAAGGCCTGCGGCCCGGTTGTGCCGGATGTCGATCATGAGGTGCATCGAATCGGCAAAACCAACCACCATCACCAGCGTCGGCAGAATGGTGTTGATGATGTTGATTTTAACGCCGGCCAACCCCAACATGCCCAACGTCCACAGCGACCCCAAAATCGGCGCCGCAGCCACAATCAGTGCCGCGGAAAACTGCCGGAACAGCGCCATGGCCATAACGAACCCCAGGCCGGCGCCGATGAAAATAAAGCGATTGCTTTCTCGTTGCACCGCGGCATAAATTTCCACGCGAATCGACGGCACGCCCGTCAGCCGCACGCGCAGACCGCTGTCGACGGCGATGTTCTCGGCCACCTCTTGCAGTCGGGCCACCAACGGCGCGATCGAGTTGACCGCCTGGGTCTCGCCCGCCAGCTTGGCCACGACCAGCGTTGTGCGTGCGTCGTCCGACACAAGCTGGCCGCGCAATAACGGATGGGCCAGTGCATCGTCCCTGGCTTGCGAGAAGGCCGCAGCCGCGGCGTCCACCGGCGGCAACAACGGTCGCGGCGGCGCGCCTGGGGTGAACAGCAACACCTCGGCCATACTGCGGACCGTGTCGACTCCTTCGACCTGACTCACCTCGCGGACCAGGTCGCGCAGCGCCGCCACGCTGCGGGGGCTAAACAGATCGTCGCCTTCCACGACCAACAGACATTCGTTGTCGTCCGAACCGAATTCGCGAAACAGTTCCTCGAGCCGAGCGTAATCGTCGTCGCGCGTCTTGAAGACGCTGCGGGGAACGTCGTCGAATTGTAATCGGCCCATGCCCACGGCAGCGGCTGAGGTCAGCGCAACAAGCCCCACCGCAACTAGCCACCGATGGCGGCCAAACTGTTCGGCAATCCAGGCCAATAGCACGTTGCGCTCACCTGCCAGAGAGGCGGCCTACCTGCCGCGTCAAGAACCGCAGATTCTATCGAGTCGCCAGGCCGAGAGTCCACACCCCATCGGTCAATCGTTCGGTCTCGATCGTTTCGCTGCAAAGTATATCGACCAGCCGACGATTCGGCTCACGGGCGACATAACGACAACCCGCGCGAGCGCATCGGCTGACATAATGGCGCCGGCGGTCACCCCGGCCGTCGCGTCATCGGGTGTGACCTCAACGCGGGCAATGCTCCACGAAGTGTCCGTCAACGGCAGCAAGATACGTAGCTCATACGGGTCTCCCGCCACCACGGCGCTCTCGCCGCGCAACAAGCCCGCCGCGGGATCCCATGACTCGCTCGCGACATCGACCAAGCCTTGGGTGACATGTCGCGATGTGCTCAGCAATTGCGGATGGTCCAGGCGCGGTCGAATCGCCAACGCCGCGCAGCAACGTCGAACCGAGCCTGCCGAGCGTTCTTGCTCCGCAAAGCTCTTGTCGCCCAACGGCTCCAGTGGCACTTGCAGTCGGCCGCGAATATCCGGGAAAAAACGTCCACTCCAAAATTCGTAGGCCGCGTAGACCGCGTTTACATCGAGCCCGAGGCGATCCAGCGGTTGATCGATTAGCACCGCTTCTGGCGCGAAATTGAACAGCCCCACCACTGTTGGCGGCGTACGCTCGTCGCGGGCCACCGTCCACACGGCCGGCAAATCGCGGTCAAAAAGATCGACCGGCCGAGCATGCCCGGTGTGAGTCGGCATCACCCGTTTTAGCAGGTTGACCCGCTCGGCAGGCATCCGTTCGAACTCATCGCTGGCCACGGTCAATTGCCCGGCGACGGCCGCCCAAGTGCAGCTAAGCTCGGCCTGCGCCAAGGAGAGCTGGGGGCGAATGTAAATCGGATCGGGATCGTTCCACCACAACCGACCGTTGAGAAAATAGTTTCTTGAGCCATAACGTGGTCCGACCAAAAGTCCTTCGACATTGGCCCCATTGTCGGGACCGATTCGCATTGCGTCGACCAATCCAAACGCTCCGCCATAGCTCCGCATGTTCTGCGGCGCACAGCAACCAAGCAAGAAAACATCGCTCCCCGCCGCCTGGCGCACGAGCCGCAAGCCGTCGCGCAAGGTCTCGGGGTGTGTTTTGTGGACGTTCGAGAGCAGGGAGTTGCCCAACTGGTCGTCCTTGTAGGCGTCATTGACATACTGAATGTCGCAGGCCGCTCCCGTGAACAGTCCGTCCATTTTCAGGTAGCGATATCCCCATTGGCCCACGATGCGCTCGACGTTTTCTCGGACGTAGGCCTGGACCTGTGGATGGGTCATGTCCAGGCAACTGCCGCCCCAAGAGGTGTCGAACGGCGAACCGTCTTCGCGGCGAGCGAACCACGACTGGCGGTCGGCGAAGTGTGGATCGTCCCACGTGCCTGCAAACGGCATGAACCACAGGCCTGGCGTGAATTTCTGGCTTGTGATTCGCTCCGCAGTGGACTTCATGCCGTTGGGGTAGGGCCCGGTCGGTTTGTGGGCGGTGAAGTTCTTGCGTGGACCATTCTTGGTCTGGCCCTCTTGCCAGCCATCATCAATTTGCAGAAACGAGAGGCCAAAAGGGGCCAGTTCCCGGGCGGCAAAGTCGCCCAAGGCGGCCATTTGCCGGGCATTCGACGCTCCGGCGTGATACCACGTGCAGTATCCGCAGGGGGCAGGCTTGAGTTTCACTCGATGTATGCGCCCCAGTGCCGCACCATAGGCTTCCAGCCCATGTCGTACGTCGGCAAACTCGCCGATCGCAAGTGTTTCCAGCGCTTCGGCCGCCTGCGATGGCAACGTGAGCCGACCAAATTCGAGCCGGGCCCTGACCACGACCCGATCGTTCACCACTTCGGGAATTAGCACGCCGCTGCCGCGATTGGATGTCAGCCAACCGATGACCACGCCGCGGAGGGTCGCAGGGTCGGCCACCGCAATCCACATATAGCTCCCGGGCGCCGCACCGGCGTCGAACAAACCGCCGGTGCCGAGCACCTTGAGTTGGCTGATGGGCAATCCTAGATCGAGCGGCAACGTCGCCAAGTCGATCGCCTTGGTCGTTGTGGCCGACGGGGATTGGTTTTCAACCGATGGTTGAAACAGCGTGAATGGCGCGCCAGCATGTCGCGAGAGCCGCACTTCGCGTCCTTCGGTGTCGCGCCAGCGCACCCGTTCGCCCCGCCCAAAAACGTCGTCGTCGCAGGCGTCTGACTCGATCTGGTCGTCGTTCGGCAGGCAAAACGAAGTGGCATCGCTTACGAAGCTGCGCGCCGAACTCTCCTCGCGCAACGAGAACCGGCCGGCCTGGTGTGGTTGCACCCAGGTAGGGATTTCATCGGCCTGAATACATGTCGATGCACACCTTAGGCTGCCCACCCAAACCAGAAGGATGACCGCGAGCGTGTGTCGTTTCATGCAGGCAACTTTCAATGAATTCAGGCCGTGGTCAACCGTTAAGGAGTGTGAAGTCCGATTTCCTGGCCCCGCAGACGGGACAAGACCAGTCGGCGGGAATTTCTTCGAACGGGGTGCCGGGGGCGATTCCGCTGTCGGGGTCCCCATCGGGCGGATCATAGACCCAGCCGCAGGCCTCGCAAATCCAACGCTGGCTTGAGTTTGTCGCTGGCATTTAAAACTCCAATCCTTAAGTAGACACACTGTCTAGTCTCGTAGTATAATACGACGCTCCCGCCCAAAAATAACCATCCGCGTCCATCAGGAGCCGGCCATGAGCATCGCCGAACCGGTCGACACCAGCGCCATCGATCTGGGCGACCTCGAACTCTGGGAAAACGGGCCGCCGTACGCCATCTTCGCCCGGCTGCGCCGCGAGGCGCCGCTACATTGGAGCCCGTTGGCCTCGCGGCCGGAAGAGGCTGGGTTCTGGTCGATCACCCGCGCCGCCGACGTACGGCAGCTAAGCCAGGATTGGCAGAATTTTTCTTCCGAACGCGGCGGTGTGCTGGTGCTGGACGACATGGGGCTGCCGTTGGAGTTACAACGGCAACAGATGATCTCCATGGACCCACCGCGACACGATCGGGTCAAAGCGATTTTCCAGAAGGCGTTTACCCCGAAGCGCATCGCCGACCACGAACCAATGATCCGCCAAATCACCCGCGGCGCGCTGGACCGCCTGGCCGATCGTGGTGCGGCCGACTTGGTCGGCGACTTGGGGGCCCCCGTTACGGCGCGAGTCATCGGCTCGCTGTTGGGTACACCGCCTGAGCTAGATCCGAAACTGGTCGAGTGGGCCAACATCAGCCTGGCCTGGGACGACACGGACCTGCGCAAGGAATGGAACCAGGTTGGCGAGGCGTTGGCCGAAGGCGCCCCAATCTTGCACGCGCTGATTTCCGACCGCCGTCAGACGCCTTGCGATGACCTGTTGGGAGCGCTCGCGATGGCGGAAATCGATGGCGACCGACTCGACGATATGGAGCTGGTGATGATGTTCGGGCTGCTTTTCTCGGCGGGAACCGACAGCACGAAGAGCGTGTTTACCAGCGGCATGCACGCCTTGATCGAGTCGCCCGCTCAACTGGCCTGGCTGCGAGAGGATCTCAGCCGGGCGCCGCAAGCGGTCGAGGAGATGCTGCGCTGCTTCCCGGCCTTTGCCCACTTTCGCCGCACGGCGACCCGCGACGTGCAGTTGCATGGGCAGACGATCAAAGCCGGAGACAAGGTGCTGTTGTGGTATGTGTCGAGCAATCGCGACGAAACCGTTTGCGAAGATGCCGAAGAGTTCAATGTGCGGCGGCCGCCGGTCGAGCACCAGGCGTTCGGCGCCGGTGGGCGGCACTTCTGCCTGGGAGCGCCGTTGGCCCGTCTAGAGCTCAAAGTGCTGCTCGAGGAGACGCTGGCCCGGCTGACGAACATCGAGCTTGCCGGCTCGCCGCGACGGACACGGGGCATGTTCCTCAATCAGTTCAAGTCGCTGCCGGTCACGTTCGAGTCTCGATAGTAAAGGGGACGCGAGCATGAGCCGTGTGAAAAGCGTCACCATCAACAAGTCAACTGAAGTCGATCGACGTACCCACACCCGGCAGCAGATTATCGACGCCACGCGCAAGCTGTTGGCTCAGGGCGAGGCGTTTGCCCGGCTGAGCATTGGGCGAATCGTCGTCGTGGCTGGCGTTTCGCGGGCCACGTTCTATTTGCACTTTCGCACCAAACGCGAATTGGTGGCCGCGCTGGCGCAAAGCGAAACTGGCGCTTGGGCCACGATTGCAGCGCCGTTCCTGGACGATCCCCGCGCCGACCGAGCCGTGCTGAGCGTCGTGGTGCGACAATTGGTCGACCTGTGGCGGGAGCATCGGGCCGTGCTGGCGGGAATCATTGAGCTGGCTGAGTACGACGACGATACCCGAGCGGCCTGGCGCGACACAGCCGCTGAAGTCGCCCGGATGGTGGCCACTTCGATGCGATGCCGCCGTCCCGAGCTGTCGCCGGCGGAAGCCGACTATCGCAGCCGACTCTTGGTCTGGGCCGGCGAGCGATTCCTACACCAAGAGGCCGGCCAGCCCATGCCGGATCACGACCGACTTCTGATCGAGAGCCTTACGGAGTTGTTCTGGCGGATGGTGAGTGAGTAAAGCCTTCGCCGCGGACTTGCTTGCCGCACGCACACCAGCCGTCGGTGGCCCGGACGACTCATTGCCGTTTCCGCTTGCCGCGACCTGGTGATTGCGCTTGATCGAGCAGTTGAATCAGCGAACTGCCGGTGGCCTTGGAAAGCGACTCGGCCAGCGGCTCGCCGGCCGAAAGGCCTTCCCACAGCACCGGCAGCTTTCTGGGGCCTTTCAGCAGCGATTTGCCGAGCAGGTAACCCACCGCCTTGGCGTCGACCAGCGACAGCTTGCCCGCCAAGATCGATGGCTCGCTGGGCTTTTGAGCCAGCGTCCTCGCAGCCTGTTCTTCCCAGTCGCGAACCAGCGCCGCCTTGGGCTCGAGCTTGGCCGCGACCGCTTGGGCGACGCCACGCAGAAGCCAATCGGGGCCGGGCGCCTGTGTGGCCAAGTACAGCCCTGCCAATGCTTCGGCCGCGTGCAACTCGGTCTCGCCTTCGTCATTGCCCAGATGCAGCGCCGCATAGGCGTCAAGGTGGTCGTAATGCCACAGCGTCGCCTGCCCGCGGTGCAGCTCTTGTTTGTGCACCATGCGGGCGAACTCGCCGAAATCGACGCCTCGCTTGAGCCCCAGAATCGTCGCCTGACCGCTCACCGGCGGAACGTCGGCGGCGGCCCCCAGCGTTTTGGCGACCTTGGGCCACTGCGCTTCCAGCTTCCTTCCGAGTTCGTGCAGCCCATCGGCTGAGGCGTCGCCCAACAGGTAAAACAACGACGTTTCGGCTTCGGCCAGCGACGCGTCAGGCAAGGCCAAGTGAAGTTTCTCTTTCGCGCCGCGCCTGCGCCGATCGGCCAGCTCCGCGGGCGTAAGGGACTGGGCCAATGTGGTGTTTACGAGTTCTTCCAGCGGCTGCTTCGGATCGCCGCCGTCATACGGTGTGCCCTCCGAAATCCAGCGGGTAATGGTGGCGATCGTCTCCGCAGGGAGTGCCGCCCGGCGCAACGGCATTCGCTGACCGTCGCTTGCCGTGCCATTGAGCTTCTGAATGAGTAGGCTCTCGGCGGGATCGTCTGTGTCGAACAGTTCGCCCGATTGGCCCCCCTGCCGAATCACCTCGAAATTGGCCAGTGACAGTCCAGCCGATTGTCGTCTGCGGCCGTGGCAGCCCAGGCAGTTCTCCACCAACACCGGCGCCACCTGGGCGGCAAACGAAACGGCCGAGCCGGCCTCGCGCGAGGATTCACCCTGCGGTCGCGGCGAGCGCGTGGGCGGCGAGTCGTCCGCCGCGGCCGAGCAACAGACGGCGGCCAGCGTCCAGCAGGCGATTATTCGGCAAAGACAGCTCATCAGACGGGCGCCGCGGCGGCTTTAGACATGCGGGCGATCAGCGATTCCAAAACGTGGCGCGGTTCCAGCCCGCTGGCCCCTTTGAGGGCCAGGTCGGCCGCGAGCAACCACTGCCCCAATTTGCCGGCCCGCTGCCGACCAAGCTGCCGCATCTGGGCCTCGGTCTTTGCCAAGGCAAACGGCTTGACGCCGGCCTGTTCCAGGGCCGCGCGGAGTTGCGGGCGGCGGCCTTCGCGCTCGTCTTGCTCGACCAGGTGGGCGGCGGCCGAAATGCGGCGCAGCGTGGCGGCCATTTGCGCCAACAGGCCCACCGGGTTTTCGCCTGACAGCAACAAGCGGTCAAGTTGAATCAGCGCGCCGGGAGCGTTGCCTGCCAGCGCGGCGTCGAGCATGTCCCAAGTGGTCTTGGCCCGCCAGCCCCCCACCAAGTCGCGCACCTCCTCGGCGCCGATTTGGCCCTTGTCGCCCGCGAATGCCGCCAACTTCGCCAGCTCCTGATCCAGCAACCCCAGTTGCGGCCCCACAATTTCCAACAGCGCCTCGACCGCCCCAGCGTCGAGCCTGACTTGGTGTTCGTCGCGGGCTCGCTGGCTCAGCCATTTGCTCAGGCGGGCAGGCGGCGGCGCGGAACAATCGACGTTCCAACCGTCCGCGGCAACGGCCTTGTACAACCGGGTGTTGCTAGGCCAAGCGGTCACGTCGAGCACCAGCAGGGCGTCGCCCGCCGGCTTGGCCACGTAGTCTTCGAGCGCCGTGCGGTGCTGGCTGACAAAGCCGTCGGCGGCGTCGATGGTGACCAGCCGGCGTCCGCTGCCGAACAGCGACCGCGTGGCCAAGGCGTCGGCCACGTCGCGCCATTCGACCTGATCGCCGACAAACGAGAATTCCGAGAACTCGGCGTCCTCGCCGGACAGCGCCAGCGTCCGCAGCGTCTTGCGCATCAACCGTTTGAGCAGCGGCTCATCGCCAAACAGGGCACACACGCCGGGCAGCCCCGCGGGCGGTTGGGCCAGAAAATCGATAGCGGCAACGGAGGCAGGCATGGCTTACCTAACGGATTCTTCAGCGGCAGCCAGGCCGCAGGAGCATTATACGAACTTCGCCGGGCGTTGCGGAACTGCCTGCGATTTGCGGTAGTGTCCTAGCTCTGTGTTGCTAATTTTAGGACCGCCTCGAAAAGTTCGTCAAACGACCAGACGTGGCCGGCCAGCTTGGCCATCATCGCCGCCGTCGGCCGCTTCTTGCCGCTATTGCCCTTGCTGCGTGTCTGCCAGCAGAAGTTGTAGTAGACCGCAAACAAGGCGAAGGCCGCTTCCAAGTTGCGGAGTTTCTTGGAGAAGCACAGCGTCAGGCGGTTCAAACGCTTGAGGAATAGGCGCTGGGTGCCGTTCAGCCGTTCGACGTGACTGGTGCATATCGTGTCCCGCTCGCGGTCACCTATCCCTCGGACGCCGGTTCTTATCGTGCCCACCATTTCGCTCGGGGTGTAGATCATGCTGGCGTTGCGGTAGTCCTTGATGATCGTGCCGTACCGAGCATAAGGGCCGAACGCCAGGTCAACGGCCTCGGGATACGCAGCGAAGCCGTCCGTGCTGATTTGCACCACGGGCTGGTACTTCCCCAGCTTGAAGTCGCGATCGTCGCTTTGGTGCGGTGAGGGGAAATTGAATCGGCTGGCAACGTCCAGTAGGAAGCGACGGGCATTGTCGGCCGACCGTTTGCCGATCAAAAAGGCGGGCATCAGTTTGGTTCGCTGGTCGATGCACGTCCACAGATAAACGTCGCCAATGTCGTAGCATCGCTCACGCTCTTCCGTGGTCAGGCGGGCCTGCTTCTTGGCAACGAACGTCCATTGCTCGTCAAACTCAAGATGCCCGAGCGTCAGGCCGCGCATTCTGCTGTCCAAGAACCGCTGACATCGCTCGCCGAAGAACACCAGCAGCTTGCAAATGGTGTCGCGGTGCAGGCTGGTGATTCGTTCCGTGCTTCGGATCGACGCCCCATCAGCCAGCAGCCGAAGCGACAGCTTGGCGTCGTCTAGGCCGATTCGCAGGCTGCCCAGTTGAT